>NZ_CP019328.1 GCF_001971705.1 Natronorubrum daqingense | reverse complement strand
TTGTCGGAGCGAGCGCTTCGAAGCGCTCGCTCACTCTCGCTCGTTGATCTCGAGGACCTTGCCGGCCGCGATGGTCTGACCCATGTCACGGATGGCGAAGCTCCCGAGTTCTGGGATCTCGCTCGATGGCTCGATGCTGAGTGGCTTTTGTGGTCGGATCGTGACCACAGCAGCGTCACCAGACTGGATGAAGTCGGGGTCTTCTTCGGCGACCTCGCCGCTTGCGGGGTCCATCTTCTTGTCGATGGATTCGATCGTGCACGCGACCTGTGCGGTGTGAGCGTGGAAGACTGGCGTGTAGCCAGCCGTGATCACGGACGGGTGTTGCATGACGACGACCTGTGCCTGGAACGTCTCGGCGACGCTCGGTGGCTCGTCGGCTGGGCCACAGACGTCACCACGGCGGATGTCGTCCTTGCCGATGCCACGAACGTTGAATCCGACGTTGTCACCCGGCTCTGCTTTTGGCACCTCCTCGTGGTGCATCTCGATCGTCTTCACTTCGCCGCCCACGTCGCTGGGCTGGAAGGAGACGGTGTCGCCGATGTTCATGACACCGGTCTCGATTCGGCCGACTGGGACGGTCCCGATTCCCGAAATCGTGTATACGTCCTGAATTGGGAGTCGGAGCGGCGCGTCCGTCGGCGGCTGTGGCTCGGGGAGATCGTTCAGGGCCTCGAGCAACGTTTCGTCGTCGTACCAGTCCGTCTCGTCCGACGATTCGGCGACGTTGTCGCCTTCGAACGCCGAAATCGGGATGAACGAGGCGTCGTCGGTGTTGAATTGCACCTGCTTGAGCAGTTGCGTGACTTCCTCGACGACCTCGTCGTACGTCGATTCCTCGTAGTCGACGACGTCCATCTTGTTGACGGCGACGATGAGTTCGTCGATACCGAGGGTCCGAGCCAGGAACACGTGCTCCTGGGTCTGGGGCGCGACGCCGTCGTCGGCCGCGACGACGAGGACGGCGTGATCGGCCTGAGACGCCCCGGTGATCATGTTCTTGACGAAGTCGCGGTGTCCGGGCGTATCGACGATTGTGAAGTCGTATTCGTCGGTGTCGAACTCCTGATGGGCGATGTCGATCGTCACGCCGCGCTCGCGTTCTTCGGCGAGGTTGTCCATGACGTAGGCGAACTCGAAGCCGCCTTTGCCCTTCTCTTCGGCCTCCTCGCGGTGTTGCTCGATGACGTGTTCGGGGATGTTCCCCGTCTCGTAGAGGAGTCGCCCGACCAGCGTGCTCTTCCCGTGGTCGACGTGTCCGATGATAGCCAGATTTTGGTGGGGTTTGTCACTCATTCTGTGTCACTCGCACCCGCGAACTACGGTAGCTGGACGTAAAACGACCACGTATGATACCTCGAGTGAACTACCGGCTGTGGTAGTACTACGCGGGATTCGCTGATCCACTGTTCACCCCGAGAACCGTCGGAAACGCCACCTGTAACACGCCAACTGTATTTTAAATGACAATTGCCGCCCACCGGGGCGTACTACTGACCGCGCGTCAGCGTCCACAGCTCTCACCCGAAGGAGGGCCACTCCCTCGAAACTCGCGTCGACAGGGGTTCCCGACCGGTCTCGTGGTCGCTAGAAGCCGCCACCGAAGAGTACCTCGAGGAAGTCCTGGGCCGCGAAGACGGCGAGAATGAACGCCAGCAACACGAGAAACGCGTTGACGACGTTCAGTGCTGTCGTGTTCCGGTGTTGGCCCATCGTCTCGCGGTCGTTAACTGCCCAGTACAACAACAACGCCGCGAGCGGTAGGCCGAAGATGCCGTTGTACGTCGGGAACAGGATGACCATGTCGACGACCTGCAGGTCCAGGAGGTGACTGACCAGCGGCGAAGCGAAACCTGTCGCGGTGACGGCGACGAAAACGAGCTTGAAGGCGCGAGTGCCCTGGTCGACGTCGATGTCCATCGCCTGTGGAACGATGTACGCCGGCGTCCACATGATCGGGATGATACTATTGAACGCCGCGACGGTGACGCCCGCGACGAACAGCACCATCGCCCACGTGCCGAGCACTTCGACGAGCGCCTCACCCGGCGTGATGAAGGACTCGAGTTCGGTGTACCCCATCGGCCGCAGTATCGCGGCGGCCACGATGAGGATCGCGACCGTGGTAATCCCGCCGACGGTGAATCCGATCGTCAGGTCCCGACGGGCGTTCGAGACGTCGCTCTCGTCGGCCCACCCCTTCTCCTCGACGAGGATCGACTCGAGGAAGAAGTTGGGCCACAGCGCGGTCGTCCCGAGCAGGCCGGCGGCGATCGTCAACGCGCCGAGCGCGTCCGACGTCGGGACGAATCCGAGCGCCACAGCACCCAGGTCGGGATTGCTCGGGCCCGCGACGACGAGGTAGAGCACCATCAGCGACACCATCATTACGACCATCAGCTGTTCGATCCGCTGGTAGTCCAGCAAGCCGACGCCGATGGCGAGGACGGTCGTCACGATTGCGACCGGCTGCCAGGCGATGGTGCCGCCGGTCAGAAAGGAGACGCCGGCGCCGACGGCGGCGACGAGGCCGAGACACCAGGCGATGCAGCCGATCGAGAGAAAGACCGCGATCCCCGTCGCGGGGACGCGTCCCAGTTTTCGTCGGACGAAGACCATGAGCGGTTCGCCGTGGATCCCCAGTCGAGCGCTCATGTCTTGGGCCATGATGCCGAGCAATACCGCGCCAACGACGGCCCACAGGAGCGTGTAGCCGTGCATTACGCCGGCCTGGCTCGCGATGAAAACCGATCCCGAGCCGAAGTAACTGGCGACCATAACGAACGCCAGTCCGTACTCTCTAACCGCCTTCGACAGTTCGTCAGCGATCTGTTCTGGAACCGAGTTTGTTGCGCCCATGTCTTATTTATATCAAAATTATTATATTCGAATGATACGAGAGGCAGACGATACCGCGCACGTATCTGAATATAGTTCACCGTCCGGAAAAGGGTCAGCACTTCAACTGCACGGTTGGTTTACTCGAGGCCGGCACCGACGGCGTCTTCGACCGTGTCGAAGCCGTCGCGCTCGAGTAACTGGACGAGCCCGCGATTGATCCGCTTCGCCGTCGACGGGCCCTCGTAGACGAAGCCGGTGTACAACTGGACGAGAGACGCGCCGGCTCGAATCTTCGCGTACGCGCTCGTCGGCGAATCGACTCCGCCGACGCCGATGATCGGCAGGTCGCCGTCGGTGTGCGTCGCGATCGATCGAATGACTGCCGTCGACCGATTTTCGATCGGAGCGCCGCTGAGCCCGCCCCACTCGCTTCGCGCCGGTGACTCGAGACCCTCGCGACTCGTCGATGTGTTCGTCGCGACGATGCCGTCCAGGTCGAAGCGCTGGACGATATCGACTAACTCGAGCACCGACTCCTCGGGTTCGTCGGGGCCAATCTTCACCAGCATTGGGACATCTCCGTCGTTTTCGGCCTCGAGCGTCTCGAAAATCGCCCGGAGATGATCGGGTGAGGCTTCGTCGAACTCGTCGGGCGTGTTCGGACAGGAGACGTTGACGACGACGTAGTCGGCGAACGGCGAGAGTCGGTCGAAGACGCGCCGGTAGTCCTCGATCGCTTCGTCTTCGCTCGAGGAGTTCATCTTCCCGATATTGACGCCGAGTGGGAAGCCGGGAGTGCCGTCGGCCTCGAGTCGGGTTCTGACGCGTTCCATCCCCTGCCCGTTGAATCCCATTCGGTTGACCATCGCTTCGTCCTCCCGGAGACGGAACAGCCGTGGCCTGTCGTTACCCTCCTGGGGATAGGGAGTGACGGTGCCGATTTCGACGAATCCGAACCCGAGCGCCTCGAGCGCGTGTGTCACTTCGGCGTTCTTGTCGAAGCCGGCCGCCACGCCCACCGGGTTCGAAAACGTGGTGCCGAACAGGTCAACCTCGAGTGCCGGATGCTCGTACTGGTAGGCACTCGAGAGCGCCGTCCGCGTCGGCCACGTGGATTGGGCGGCCCGGAGCGTCCGTTTGCCGAGATCGTGTGCCGTCTCGGCGGGCAATGTGAACGCGAGGGGCCGAACCCGCGAGTACAGCGTCATTGCCCGAACACTCGAATCGCTGGTACCTAAACGTCCCGAAGCCGCGACGGTGTCGAGCGCGTCCACGCTCTCACCGCGTGGCGAAGCCGATCAGGAGTCGAACCGATCCCGAACGCGCTCGCGTAACGTTCCCTTTTGGACTTTCTCCCCGTTCGGCCCCGGCGTCGTCGGGAACGCCTCGACGAACTCGAACGCGGCCGGAACCTTGTAGTCCGCGACTCGGTCGTCGAGAAACGTCTCGAGGCTGTCGGCAGAAACGCCATCCTCGCTCTCGCCTCCCGTGTCGCTACTCCCCCCGCCCTCGCCGTCACTCTCGAGGATGACGAAGGCGACCGGCACCTCGCCGTGGCGTGGGTGTGGTGTGCCGACGACTTCACACGAGCGCACGGCCGGGTGCTCCTCGACGGCGGCCGCGATTTCTCTGGGCGCGACGAGGAAGCCCCGCGTTCGCAGCGCGTCGTCGAGCCTCGAGCGGTAGTAGACCGAACCGTCGGCCTCCCGAACGCAGAGGTCGCCGGTGTAGAACCACCCCGACTCGTCGAACGCCTCGGCAGTCGCGTCGGGCTTGCCGAGGTAGCCGTCCGCAACCGGATAGCCGCGAAGGGCGAGTTCACCGGCCTCGCCCGTCGGTCGGTCCGCTCGAGTCTCCGGATCGACGATCCGAACCTCGATTTCGGGGTGAACCGGCGGCCCGCCGACTCGTTTTCGTTTCGCCATCGGCGCTGCCGGATCGCCGACGAAGAGCTGGCTGTTCGCCTCCGAGAGGCCGTAGGGTTGGACCACCGGAAAACCGAACGCGTCTTCGATCCGTTCGAACAGCGGTTCGTCGAACCCCTTGCTGATGAACCCGACGACGCCGCGCTCGAGCGTGTCGACGCGCGAGCGAGCGAAGTCCGCAGTTGCGAGCATCCGTTCGAACATCACGCCCAACCCGGAGAGGGAGGTCGCATCGTGGTCGTCGACCAGGTCGATCGTTCGCTCGGGATCGAAGTGCGTCTGCGTGACGAGCGTCGCGCCTGCGAGGAGGTGTGCGAACACCGTGTTGTACCCCCAGATGCCACAGAACGGCAGCGTCGCGACGCCCACGTCCGTTTCGGTGATCCCGAGGTGGGCCGCGACGTGTGCGCTGTGGTTCACCAGCGAGCGATTCGACTGGAGACAGCCCTTCGGGTCGCTCGTCGTCCCGCTCGTGTAGAAAATCGCCGCCGTCGCAGCGGGGTCGCTCGCTGGCTCGAGGTCGGCGTTCGATACTCGACTCCGTCCCTCCCCGACCACGTCCTCGTAGTCGCGAATGGCTGGCCGTCGTGGATCGGACTCGAGGCTCACGACGGCATCGAGCGTCGGAATCGAGTCCGGGTCGAACGTCGATGGCGACTGCGTGGCGACTTCCGGCACGGTCGATTCGACCATCTCGTGGTAGTTCCGTCCGAGTAGTGACTCCTCGGTCACGAGGACACTCGCACTCGAGTCGGTGAGCATGTACTCGAGTTCGTGGGTTCGATAGCGGGTGTTGACGGCGACCATCGCGGCACCGAGAACCGAGGTCGCGAGTTGGCAGGCGACCCACTCGGGGCGGTTTCCGAGCCAGACTGCGACGACGTCACCCGCTCCGACGCCGAGGTCCGCCAGTCCGGCGGCGAGCGATCGACTTTCCTCGAGGAGAGTCGCGTACGTCCGGTCGGTGTCGGGACCGACGACGGCCGACTTTTCTGGGTGCGTCGATGCGACCGCCTCGAGCGCCTCGTATATCGTTTCTTCCGGCCATGCGAGCATTTTTCCTATCCCAGCAGTCGGAATCCGTCGATAAAATCGTTGTGCCGTGTGGGCATTTCACAACTCGTGTGGCTGCTCGCGTCGCTCGGGCAGGACTACTCCGCGGCCGTCGTGTCGTCCGTTGGGGCGTGGCGCTCTGACTCTCGACTGACTCGCTGGGCATCGGGGCCGAACTCGGCTTCGAGAAGGTCGGGCACGTCCTCGGGTGTCACGTCCGAATACCACTCGTTTCGAGGCTGGATCGCGATTGCGGTTCCCTCCTCGCTACAGAGGCCGAGACAGCCGGTTTCCGTCACGGAGATCGGACTCCAGAACGCGTTGCGTTGGCGGAGCCACGATTTGACGGCCTCGAGCGTCTCCTGCCCGCCGACGTCGGCACAGCAGGCGTACTCGGAGTCTCGAGCGTTGGTGCAGACGAACACCTGTGCGGCGAGGCGGTCGCGTTGACGTTCGGTTTGGCTTTGCATTGGTTATGGGTTCGCGGCGAGTGGGTCGTTCGATCCGCTGGCAGCCGCGTCGCCAGCGGGGGCCGCTCGCCGTCGAAGGGCGTTGAACGTCCCCGCGAGCAGGGCCCAAATTGCGGCCTGGCTGAGTGCGGCGAGCGCCTGGTACGTCGAGACGAGGTCGCCGAAGAGGTCGGGGTGGGTGATCACCGTCGGCGTCGCGAACGGGACGATGGCGACGAATGCTACAATCGGCACCGCGGCGACGAGGAGGCCGACGAGCGGATGCCTCGGTGCACCTCGTTTGTAGGCTGTGATCGACGCGGCCGCCACGAGTGCGCCGAGTCCGATCAACCCGACGTAGATCGCCAGTCGACCGTCGATCGTGTACAGTTGTTCGGCACCCGGTGTAGCGGGTGGCAAGACGAGCCACGGCGAGACGGAAACGGCGAAGAATCCAGCACCGGCGAGCACGTACGCTCTGACGCTCTCGGAGCCGGGGAGCGCCGGCTCGAGGAAGTAGAGCGCGATCGCGAACAGTCCGCCGAGGAAGATCGCCCAGAGGACGCCGCTCCCGGCGCTGACGATGGCCGTCGTAGTTTCGGAGACGGCGTGTTCGTGGCCGTGGCCGTGGTCGCCGTGTCCGTGCCCGTGATCGTGGCCGTGGTCGTGTTGTGCGTCGTGAAGGTAGTCGCCGAGTGGATTGCCGACGAGCACCATGTACATGCCGTAGGCGAGTCCGGCGACGACGCCGGCGAGAATTCCTCGCTGAAGGTAGTCAGCGATCATCGTTAGTGACACGCGATTCCCGCAGCGTGGCGGAAGTTGTGCATTGCGTCGTGAGCAAGGGGTTCTTGCAGGAAAACGAGCGTGAACGCAATTGCTGCACCGAACAACAGTCCGCTCGCGATCTGCAACGGGGAGAGTTGATTCTGTGCCGATTCGAGTCGATTGTGAACGCTATCGTTCGTCGCAGGCATACAATTCAGATTGGACTAACGAAAGTATATTTGTAAATGTATCGGTCGGCGCTACTAAATTGAATGTAACCCGAAACACTCGCTCGAAAGCCCTCGTTGCAACCATCACGAATAATGTAAAAATATAGGCTCGATGGACGGTCACGCCGTCGGATAACGAAATTGTTTTCCTACGTCTGCCGCTTGACTCGACTAACGACGAGCGATATGACTATTCAACGACGGTTACCTGGAGGGTTGTTCCGTGGCGGCTGAACGAGTGCTCGCACCGCTGTCGGATACGGTGACCGTTCGACAGACGGTTGAGTACGCTGTGCGCTCGAGTCTCGAAGACGCGACCGACCTCGAGGTCCATCTGGTGGTTGCCCTGCCACACGAAGCGAATCACCTCGAGGGGGAATCGAAGACCGACGAGGCTGAAACGCTGCTGGCGAAGGCCGAAAATTGGGTTAGTGAGGACGCTGGTGACAACGCCGTGACGACCGAAACGTCCTTACTCGGCACCGAGGAGTACCTCTTCGGCCCTCGAGACTTCGCAGAGACGTTCGAACGCTACGCGAACGACCACGACATCGATCGGGTGGTTCTCGACCCGGAGTACCAACCCGGCGCGACAGCACAGATGCTCCAGTCGATCGAGCGCGAGCTCGATGCGGTTGGGCTGGCCTACGACGAGGCGCCAGTTGAACGACCAGCACGACACGAACGACTCGTTGGAAGCGGTTCCGAACGATTCGATCGCCTGTTCGCGATGTTCTGGATTTCCTACGGTTTTTATCTTATTCTCGGCGATCCGACGTACTGGTTCGACCTCGTGACGGGGGCCGCAGTTGCCGGCATCGTCTCCGTTTCACTCGCGCACGTGACGTTTACGTTTCCGCTCGACCGAATCGGCTCACCCCTTCGGACGCTTCGCTTTGCGGTCTACGTGCCCTATCTGATCTTCGAAATTATCAAGGCGAATCTCGCTATCTCGATCGTCATCCTCCGGCCATCGATGCCGATCGATCCCACGATGACGCGCGTCAACACACGCGTCAGAAGTGGTCTCCCACTGCTCGCGTTAGCGAACAGCATCACGCTCACACCGGGGACGCTGACCGTCCGAGCGAACGATCAGCGACTGCTTGTCCACACGCTCATTCCGAGCGCCCGCGACGACCTCTTCGACGGTTCGCTCGAGCGGGCCGTTCGGTTCGTCTTCCACGGTCGCGAGGGGGCAAACATTCCGACGCCCCGCGAGCGCGGCGACACCGAAATTCTGGGAGGTGAGGACGGATGATTCCGAGTGGCGTGACGATCGAGGACATCTTCCTCGCCGCTGCAGCGCTGTTCATCGTCCTCGCGATTATGATGTTCTATCGCGCTGTTGCCGGTCCGACGACGCAGGATCGCCTGCTCGCGGTGAACGTTCTCGGGACGAACACGGTCGTGATTCTCGCCTTGCTCGCGGCGGGACTCGACGAGCCGTGGTTCCTCGACGTGGCCCTCATCTACGCTCTGCTCAACTTCCTGATGGCGATCGCCATCTCGAAGTTCACGGTCGAGCGAGGTGGTGTGCTGTGATCGAAGCGATTCGCTTCTGGGCCATCGTCGTCCTCATCGCGTTCGGACTGTTCTTTACGTTCGTCTCCGCGGTGGGAGTGCTCCGACTGCCGGACATCTACGCACGTGCCCACACCGCCTCCCAGACGGACACGCTCGGTGCTGGACTCGCACTGGCGGCCGTTGCGCTCGCCCTCGGCTGGGACAATATGACGATCTACGCCGTCTTGTTGCTGTTCTTCGTGTTTATCACGAACCCGACCGCAGCACACGCGATCGCTCGCTCGGCGGCCGAGACCGGGATCGATCCGTGGACCAAGGACTCCGACGAGGAGGGTGAGTCGAAATGAGCGCCATCGCGTACACGCTCACGGTGTTCATCCTGCTCGCCGCGATTTTCACGGCGCTATTCCGTGACGTGCTCTCCGCGATCGTCGTCTTCGGCTCCTACAGCCTCGGGATGGCGATCCTCTACACTTACCTGCTCGCGCCCGACGTCGCGATGACCGAAGCCGCGATCGGTGCCGGCGTGACGACCATCCTGCTCCTGTTGACCATCGCGCGCACGACCCGTCCGCCGACGGATCGCGTGTTCGAACGAGTCAACGTGCCGGCCGTCGTCGTCGTCGGCGCGTTCGTCCTCGTCCTCCTGACGTTGCTCCCGGATATGTACGCCGTCGGAACTGAGGACGCACCGATCTGGGGCGAGGGCGTCCTCGCCGAGACGCCGTCGCTGTACTACCTGCAAGAAACCTACGCCGACACCGGCGCACAAAATGCAGTGAGCGCCGTCTTGGCCTCCTACCGTGGGTTCGACACCTTCGGCGAGGCCGTTGTCGTCTTCGCGGCCGGATTGGCCGTTCTTCTCGTCTTGAAACGGGAGGTGTTCACATAATGTCGAACGCAGATTCCTACGACGATACGTACACCGAGAGCCAGGTGATCATGACCTCGGTCAAGATCATCGCACCGTTCATCCTCACCTACGGGATGTTCATGAGTCTCCACGGTGCCGACACGCCCGGCGGTAGTTTCCAGGGCGGCGCGATCATCGGCGTCACCGTCCTCATGCTCGCCTTCGCGTTCGGCATCGAACCGACCCGTCGGTGGCTGAAAAACTCCTTCGTCGTCGGCCTCGTCACCGGCGGCGTCGCCATCTTCATCGGAACCGGGTTCGCCACGATGGCTCTCGGCGGAAACTTCCTCGAGTACGACGCTATCGCCGACACCTTCGGTATCGCTCACTACTGGGGGATGGAACTGATCGAGGTCGGCGGCGTCGCGCTGATCGTCGCCGGCGTCGTCATCACGCTCTTTTTCGCCACCGCGGCTGGCTTTACGCCAGACCGCCAGATCGGCGGAGAGGACTCCCTCGAGTCGGAGGTGAGCGACGATGATTGAAGGGACCGTTGACGTGCTCGCGACGCGCTACGCGTACGCGCTGATGTTCGTCGTGATGGGGATCGGGATGTACATGATGATCGCGAACGAGAACCTCGTAAAGAAGCTGATCGGGGTCAACCTCTTTCAGACCGCGATCTTCCTGTTCTTCGTCGCGGTCGCGTTCGTCGAGGGCGGCTCCTCGCCGATCGTCCCCGCGACGGAGAACCCCGGCGAACTCGCGATGGCGAGTCCGCTCCCTCACGTGATCGTGCTGACGGCAATTGTCGTCGGCATCGCGCTGACCGCCGTGGGACTCGCGCTCATCGTCCGAATCTACGCGGAGTACGGGACGCTCCGCGAGGACACCCTTCGGGAGGTGCGTGCCGATGAGTGAAGTCGCCGAGATGCTGCCGGCCCTGCTGGTCGCCGTTCCGATCTTACTCGCGGCCGTGCCCATCGTCCTCGGATTGCGACTCGAGCGAACGGGCTGGTCCGTCGCCGCGGTGACGACCACCGCCCTGACCGCCGCGACCGTCTACCTCGCCGCAGCCGTCTACGAGACCGGACGCGTGGTCCACGTACTCGGCGGCTGGGGTGAAACCGAAAACCGTCCACAGGGCGTCGGCATCGAACTCGTCGCCGACGAGTTCTCCGTGCTGATCGCCCTGCTCGTGACGATCACCGCCGCGGGGGCCCTCGCGTACATGCGCGCCGGTGGCCCGCGCGGAAACACGTTCTACGGTGGCTACCTGTTGCTCGTCGGTGGCCTGCTCGGCCTCTCGCTGACCGGCGACGTGTTCAATATGTTCGTCTTCCTCGAGATCGTCGGGCTGGCGACGTACGCGATGATCGCCGCTGGTGACGGCCCAGAATCGGCCGTCGCCGCCCTCAAGTACCTCATTTTGGGGACCGTCGGCGCGTCGTTGTACCTCATCGGCGTCGGCTTCCTGTTCATGGCCACCGGGGCCCTGAACATGGAGGTCCTCGGCGAGGCGATCCCACAGATCGCCGAGGAGGGCGGAAGCGACCTGACGCTCCTGCGAGCGGCGTTCGCGTTCATCTTCGTCGGCTTCGCGCTGAAGGTGGCTCAGTGGCCCCTGCACACTTGGCAGCCGGACGCCTACCAGCACGCTCCCGACGGCGTAACGCCCGTAATCGCCGCGCTCGTCTCGACCGTCTCCGCGTACGCGCTCGGTCGAATCATGTACAACGTCTTCGGCCCCGAGTTCCTCACGGCCACGCCGTACCTGACCGAAATCGTGGTCGCCGTGGGCGCCGTGAGCGTCGTCGCCGGGAGTACGCTCGCGGTCATCCAGCGCGACGTCAAACGGATGTTCGCGTACTCCTCCGTCTCGCAGTTCGGCCTCGTCGTCGCCGCCTACGGCCTCGTCACGCAGACGGCGTTCGTCGGCGCGGTGGTCCACCTGATCGGTCACGGCGTCATGAAAGCCGGGCTGTTCATCGCGGCGGGACTCATCGCCGTCGGCTACGGCGCTCGCACGGTCGACGAGTACGCCGGCCTCGCGAAGAACCGGCCGTTTGCGGCCGGTGCGACGGCCTTGCTCTTGATCGCCCTGGTCGGAATTCCGCCGTCCGCCGGCTTCATCGGCAAGTGGTACATCGCCGTCGGCGCCGTTCAGGCTGAAGCCTGGACCGTCGCGGCCGTGGTCTTCCTGAGCACGATGCTCACGATCGCGTACGCCGCTCGCTTGCTCGAGAAGATGTACTTCACGCCGGCGACGCCCGTCGAATCGCCACACCCGCCGGGGCCGGTCGCGGCCGACGGCGGCGAACCAGCCGGTCGCGATTCGATCCGTCGGGGCTCCCCCGAGGCCGTCTCGTTCGGCATGCTCGCCATCCTCGTGACCATCGCGCTCTCGGCCGTCGTCATCGGCTTCGCCGGTGGTGCGTTCTTCGAGTGGCTCGAGCCGTTTACCTCGGAGGTGTTCACTGAATGACTGAAGTTGCCGACCCACGTCCGTTAGTCGCCATTCTCGTCTCGGCGGTCGCGATGTGTCTGATCATCGCGTCGTATCGCTATCCGAACGTCCGCGAGGGCTGGTCCGTCGTCGCCGCGGTGGCGAAGTTCGGGATCGTCGCGAGTATGATCCCCGGCGTGATGGACGGCACCGTCTACGAGTGGAGTCTCGCGGACTCTCTCGGCGTCGAGTTCCTCGCGGGAATCGACTTCGTCCTGCGAGCTGATCCGCTGGGCTTGCTGTTCGCACTGCTCGCGAGTTTCCTCTGGATCTTCACGTCCTTCTACGCCGCGGGTTACATGCGCGGGCTCGACGAACACGCCCAGACGAGGTTCTTCGCGTCCTTCGCGGCCAGTCTCTCGACCGCATTGGGTATCGCCTTCGCCGGTAATCTGGTGACGATCTTCATCTTCTACGAACTCCTGTCGCTCGTCACCTACCCGCTGGTCGCCCACAACGAGGACGACGAGGCCCGAATCGCGGGCCGGAAGTACCTCGCGTACACGTTCTTCGGCGGCGGGGTCTTCTTGCTCGCCGGGACGGTCCTCACCTACTGGCTGACCGGTTTGGTCGGCGATCCGACCACCGCGTTCGAAACGGGCGGCATCGGCGCGCTCGCCGAGGCCGCACAGGTCGAACCGGTGTTCGCACAAGCAGCGTTCTTCCTGCTGATAGCCGGCTTCGGCGTCAAGGCGGCCGTCATGCCGCTTCACTCGTGGCTCGCTGACGCGATGGTCGCGCCGACGCCCGTCTCCGGACTGCTCCACGCCGTGGCCGTCGTCAAATCCGGTGCCTTTGGCGTCGCTCGAGTCATCCTCGAGGTGTTCGGCCCCGGGCTCATCCACGACCTGCCGTTGAACGTCCCCGGAATCGGCGAGGTGGGCCTGAACGTTCCGGTCGCGATTCTCGCGGCGTTCACGCTGACGGCGGCGAGTATCATCGCGCTGCGAAAGGACCACCTCAAACGCCGACTGGCGTTCTCGACGACGGCCCAACTTTCCTACATCGTGTTGGGGCTGTCGATGCTCCACCCGTTCGCGATCCTCGGGGCGCTGTTTCACATCCCCGCCCACGCGTTCGGGAAGCTCACCCTGTTCTTCTGTGCGGGGGCGGTCCACGTCGAGACACACACCGACTACGTCAGCGAAATGGCCGGCATCGGCAAGCGGATGCCGCTGACGATGTCCGCCTTCGCCGTCGGTGCGGCCGGCATGGCCGGGATTCCGCTCATCGCCGGTTTCGTCAGCAAGTTCTACATGCTGATCGGCTCCGGCTCCGTCGGTGGCGGCTACTGGATTTTCGCGACGGCGCTGATCGTCTCGGGCGTCCTCAACATCGCCTACCTCTGGCCCGTGGTCTACACGGCCTTCTTCGAGAGCGAGGACCGCCACGACGCGAAACCGCTGCTCGAGTTCCCGCCGGGCGGGAAGCGAGAGTCGTACTTCGGTGACGAGGAGCTTCGAGCCGACGGCGGCGAGCCAGAGGACGACCTTCCAGAGAGCGGAAAGCCCCAGCCGACCGACGACGACGGCGAGGCCAAGGGTGCCGGCACACCGACGGAGGCTGCGGAGGCGACTGCGGACGACGAACCCGAGTACGCCGTCGACAAGTACCCCAGCGACCACACCATCCCGGAGGAGACCGAGCCTGCCGACGATGACACCGACGACGGACACACTGACGACCACGACGCTCACGCCGACGACCACCACGACCACGGCGATCACCACCACGGCGGTCCGCCGCCGGGCGGCTGGGAGCGCCATTCGCCGTTCAGCGAGAGCACGTGGCTCATGATCGTCCCGATCAGCATCATCGCGACCGGTGCGATCACGCTCGGCGTGATTCCCGACTACGCCATCTTCCTCGAACTCGCGACGTACATCGTCGAGGGCGTCTTCGGTGTCGATTCCTTCGGTGAACTGCAGGATCTCTCCCTCGAGGAGGCTATGGAGGTGATGGACGAATGATCGAAGCGGACCTCCTGACGATGGCGTACCCGCCGCTGCTGGTCTTTATCGCAGCGCTGCTCGTCCTCGTCTTACCGCGCACCCTCGGCTTCGCCGTCGGCGCGCTCAGCCTCGCAGCCGTCGTCGCCGTCGCCGCGTTCGCACCCGAGGGTGCCCACCTCACCGGCACGTTCCTCGGGTTCAGCGACGTCAGGCCGTTCTACATCGACGAGTTTACCCGAATGATGGGGATCGCCCTCGGCTTCCTCGGCACTTTCGCCGTGATCTACGCGTACTCGAGTGAGGCCTCGAAGACGATGGCCGCATTCGCCCTTGCCTACGTCGCGTCGGCGATCGGTGCGGCGTTCGCGGGCGACTGGCTCGTGCTCGTCTTCATGTGGGAGATCATGGCCATCACGAGCACGCTGCTCGTCTGGCACTACGGCGGCGACGCCGTCCGCGCGGGCTATCGCTACGCCATCGCGCACGGTATCGGTGGCAGCCTTGTGTTGTTCGCGGTGATCGCCCACTACGCGCAGGTCGGGACGTTCGTCTACGGCGAGGGCGTCGACTATCCGAACGCGCTGCTCGCTGGCGGGTTCGCGGAGGGGCTGCCGATGTTGCTCGCGATTCTCGGTATCGGCGTCAACGTCGCGTTCGTCGGCTTCCACACCTGGTTGCCCGACACCTACCCGCGACCACACTTCGCGGCCTCGGTGTTCCTCGCAGCGTTCACGACGAAGACGAGCGCGTACATTCTCCTGCGAGCGGTGCCAGAGGGCAACATCTACCTCGCCTACATGGGCGGTCTGATGGCCGTCTACGGCGTCGTTTTCGCGCTACTCCAGCACGATATGCGTGCGCTGTTATCCTATCACATCCAGGCCCAGCTGGGCTACATGGTCGCCGGGATCGGTATCGGGACGACGATCGGTGCCGCCGGCGCGATGGGACACCTGTTCAACAACGTCCTCTACAAGAGTCTGCTGTTCATGGCCGTCGGGGTCGTCATCTACCGCACTCGAGAAAACGACCTCTACAAGCTCGGCGGACTCTGGCGCGAGATGCCCCTGACCGCCATCGCCTTCTTCATCGGCGCGCTCTCGATTACCGCCGTTCCCGGTTTCAGTGGCTTCATCAGCAAGGGGATGGTGCTCGACGCCGCCGATCCGAGCTACTACGGCGGCTCGGAGTACCAGGCGCTGTACTGGTTGCTCTTTATCGGCGCGATCGGCACATTCCTCTCGTTCATCAAGCTCGGCTTCTACGTCTTCTTCCACGGCGAGAGCGACCGATCGGTTCGAGATTCCAAGCCCGGTCAGACGGTGGCGATGCTCTCCGTCGGCGGCGCCTGTGTCGTCCTCGGACTACCCGCGATCGGGTGGCCGGTCTTCACGGACCTGCTGCCACTGATCGACGGCACCGAGTTCCTCGGCCCCGGCGGCGACGAACACACGCTCACACCCTACAGCACCGGCCACCTGCTCGATGCGCTCATCCTCATCACGGTGTCCGCAATCGGCTTCAAACTCATCCGCAAGCCGCTCTCGAAGATGGACTACTCCGACCCGGCACTCGTGGTCAACCCGGCGTCCTACCACATCGGCCGCGGATCGATGCGCGCCGTCACCGCGACGTACGCAGCCGTCGACAACGCCGTCGTCGGCATCGTCAAACGCGGCTACTGGGTCGGTAACAATCCCGTGCTGGCGGTCGACGCCGCGGCTCGGCGAGTGCCAGTCCTCGAGGTCGAAGAACAACGACCGGCCGACGGTGGCCGCCCGTCGACGATCCACCTGCGCACGAGCATCGGGACGACCGTGCTCTTGCTCACGATCGTGCTGACGGTCATCGTCTGGTTGCTCATCAGCTGAGACGCGTTTTTTCTCTTCTTGGAGAGAACCCTCCGAACACCCTGTGGACTGTCGGTACTGGGTGGTGAATCCGAGCACTACGTCGTGACGTCTTCCGCTCTCGCCGGTAACTCGTCGAAAATAGAAACGGGAGTGACGACAGTACCCAATTAGTCGTCTCGCTCGCTCGAGTCCACGTCGATGACCTCCGGCGGCGTCTCGGGAACGGCGATCGTCCGCTCGAAGATGGACGCGCGTAACGTGGACTTCGTCGTCGACGCTTCGCGTCTGAACTGGCTGTCGGCGTCGTCGATGTCGCCGCGCACGCCTCGAGGCGTGAGATACTCGCCGTCGACGTCGACGTTCGCTTCCGTACAGAGGCGTTTGAGGACCGAACGCGCACCTTCGGTCGTGATCGCCGGCGGCGCGATGTCGCGTTCGCGGGCGAGTTCGACCGACGTCGCGTCCGCGAACATCGCGTCGATCTCTTCGTCCGTGTGGCCACGCTCGGCGAGCGTCGTTCGCACTCGCGCGGCGATCGACGGCGCGTGACGAGTCGGAAACAACGGCCACTCGTTCGACGGCGGATCGAGCACGACGCGGTAGCGCCGCAGCGGCGTTCGGGCCGGGGCCGGAAGCGGCACCTCCTCGAGTCGCTGGGATTTTCCGAGGACGCGAATCGTTCCCGTGTAGAAGTCGACATCGTCCCAGGTCGCCCCGCTGCGTCGCTCGTCGTCGGGAACGCGAAACAGTTCTGACCCCCGGACGTCTGAGTGTGCCAGCAACGCGACGATCGCGTACTCTCGGAGTCGATTGCGTCGTTCAGCGTCGCTGGATTCCGTGCTGGTCGCCTCGAGTGCCCGCTCGCGGATGGTCGTCACGAGTCGCCGTCGCTGCGTTGGCGACCAGAACTCGGAGTTCGTCGTTGATTCGGCGGTAGGGAGTGCAGATTCCGCCCGCTCGCTGGCGGCTGGATTCGACTCGATGATCCCCCCACGGACACACCACGAACAGAACGCGCGGACGACGGCGTAGTACGTACTCGCCGTCGACGCCGTGTACTCGCCACGATCAGTACGTGTGCGAAGCTCTGTCGCGTACGCTCGGAGAGCCGTTTCGTCCAGCGTCGCAAACGTCGTGACGTCGTGGGTGTGTTCGAGCCAGTCGACCCATCGGCGAAGTATCGACTCCGCGTTCGACGCGTACGTCCCCGCACCGGGGCCGTCGGGGTCGCCGACGGCTTTTCGTTGGAGATACGCGTCGACTGCGTCGGCGATCGTGACGCGGTTCCCGTCCGTGCTCATCCCTCGATCACTCCATCCGCTTGGTGGTGTAGAGCGAATTCGCACTGGCGTCCCTCCGCCGGTGCCTGTCGCTCGCGGCTCTCGTGACGAATCCGTTCGACAGTCGTCTCGATACCGCGGTTCATCTACGTGTACGCTACTCCTCCACAACCCTAAATCTGTGTTTCGATCTCGACCCTCCGGAAAGAAACGTGTAACTCACGGTAGGATACGCGAAACGGTTCGACGACTGGACTGTCACGAATCTGTCACTGACGGTAAAGGCCCAAGGCGACCGTCGTCGAATCTCGGTCCATGACGGACCGATCGTTCGACCCGAATACACCTTTCGAGGCGGTAGCCAACTGCGCTCGAGATGCGATTATTATTCTCTCTACAGACAGCACGATTCAGTACGCAAATCCCGCCGTCGAATCAATTTTCGGGTACGAACCGGAGACCGTGATCGGTGAGTCCGTCTCGGTACTGTTGTCCGACGCCGATGCCGAAACGTTGCTCGAGTGGTTCGACCAGTATCTTACGACTGGCGACCGATCGACGGACTGGGGGAATATTCGACTGCACGGAGTGTGTCGAAGTGGGGAGACGATTCCGTTGAGCATCTCGCTGAGTGACTTTACTCGAGACGAAACGACGTACTTCAGCGGCATCTTTCGCGACGTTTCCGAACAACAACGACGCGAAACTCGACTCACTGAATTGAACCGCCTCGCACAGGATCTTACCGACGCGGAGTCGTTTCAAGACGTCTGCCAACGGACCGTCGACGCAGCACAAACGATACTCGATCACTCGATCGTCTCGATCGAACTGTACGACGCCGACGAAGGACAACTTGTTCCGTGTACGTGGGCGTCCGACGTCGACGAACTATCCGACGAAGAGCAGTTATTTGCCGCCGAGCGATCGGTGCCCTGGAACGCGTTCGTCACCCAGGAGCGAACCCTGCTCTCCGACCTCGAGTCGGAACCGGACGTCGAGCATGACGAGACGCCGCTTCGGAGTGTCTACATTCAGCCCATCGGGTCCTACGGCGTGTTTATCGCCGGTGCAACCGAGACGGATGCATTCGACGAGGCGACCGTCGACAGCGCAAACATCCTGGTCGGAAATGCGTATTCGTCGCTCGAGCGAGTCGACAGGGAAGAATCGCTGCGAGAACAACGGGACCAGCTTGCAGACAAAACGGCCTCGATCGATCGCGTTCGACGGATCAACACCGTCATTCGAGATCTGACGAAAGCGCTCACGCAGGCGGGCGGTCGTGAAGAAATTCTCTCTGAAGTCTGTACTCGCCTTGCCGCGTCCGAACCGTACCAGTTCGCGTGGTTCGGTTCGGTCGATCAGACGGACGCCGAGATCGTCCCCCAAGCGTCGGGCGGTGGGGGAAACGGATTTCTCGAGGAAATTTCAGTCACCGCCGACGACGACGGCTTTGGCCACGGACTGATCGACCGCGTCGTCGACACCCGTTCACCACAGGTCCAGAACTCGATCTATCAGGACCCGCCGTTCGAACCGTGGCGACAGGCCGCAATCGAACGCGGCTACCGAGCAACGATCGGCGTTCCGGTCGTCTATCAGGATACGTTCTACGGCGTAATCAACCTGTACGCGTCGGAAGAATACGTCTTCGAGCAGATGGAGGTTGCCGTACTAGAGGAACTCGGCGAGACGATCGGGTACGCACTCAACGCCGACGAGCGAAAGCAGGCGTTCACGAGCGATCAATCGGTCGAATTAGCCTTCGAGGTAACCAATTTCGGCGAGTCACTGCTCGGTCTGGGTGGCGATTCGGACGGCTCGTTCGAACTCGAGAACCTCGTCGAACGCCGTGACGGGACGGTGACGATGTTCTTTACGGCCGACGAACCGGAGGCAGACGACATCCTCGAGTGGCTGTCGAAGCAGTCACAGGTCCTCGATTCGCGACTGGTTACCGATCGAACCGACGACCGTCTCTTCGAGTCCCGCCTCGAGCGGTCGACGATCTGGGCACAACTCCTTCAACGCGGTAGTATCGTGTGCGAGGCACAGACATCCGGCGACTCGGCTCGATTGGTGATCCGAATCCCCCGAAGCGCCGATCCGCGCTCTTACGACGCGTTGCTCGAGGAGTGGTTCGACGACGTCGAACTCGTCGCGCGTCGGGAGTTCGACGAACCGGTGATGGCACCAGAGGAGTTCGAGGCGGAGCTTCAAGATCGATTGACCGAACGTCAAGAGGAGGTCCTCGAGACGGCGTACTACGCTGGATACTTCGAGTGGCCTCGGGAGACGAACTCGAAAGAGCTGGCAGAGACGCTCGGAATCGCCCAGCCGACGATGAGTCGACACCTTCGCTCGAGCGAGCAGAAGTTCCTCTCGATGCTCTACGATGACACGTAGGCCCCGGTGCTAGGATGATAGCAACGCGTTCGCCAGGGGGATAGCCTGATACTCATAATACCTACCCGGCGAGGGCCGCTCTAGACTAGTGTAATGACTTCCTCCAATCTCACGCTGCCCGACTCCGCGCCAGTAAGCCAGCGCGTCGTGTCCGCAGTTGCAGACGCGACGGACACGGATCCCTGTGAACTCGAGCCGATCTTCAACGCGATCAATCCGGAGAGCCTGGATTCCCTCTTCGAACCGACGAACGGTGGGGCATCTCGAGCCAACGGGACGATAGCGTTCGAATACGCGGGCTGTGACGTTACCGTCTCCGCCGATGGCGCTATCGACGTCTCGGTCCGAACGCCACGAACGACGCCCCAGGCCGAGTCGATCAGCACGGACTAACCAGATCGAGAGACGACATGCACCCATGAGCCTCGAACAGCGATCCACGTCCGATTCGCGGTGTCACTACTGCGGAGACGAAATTGAGACGGACGAGTGGCACCCTGCAGTGATCGACAAGGACCGCGATCCGAAATTGTTCACTTTCTGTGAACAGTCCTGTAAAGAACAGTGGCAGTCGAACCACGAGTAATCGATCCGAATGAAATACTGTCTTCACTGCGACTGGCAAACGCAACCCGGCATCGCGCGATTCGACCAATCTAAATCCGCCGTCGAACACTTCGTCGAAACCGGCCACGCGATCGAAACGGTCGAAGCAGTCTCAGTCGACGGATCCACGAGCGCTCGAGGCGCTGGAACTGACGAGTCAGACGGGCTCACGTTCGGATAGTTTCTCGACCCGCCGTCTCCATTTTCTCGAGTGGCGGACGGTCGACTGCTGGTTCGGAACTCGCCGTTCGTTCGACGTGCTCTCTCACGGCGTCTCTCTCGTTAGCACGAGCGCGATTCCAACGGATGATTTTCTGACTGGCATGCTCCTGATATATCTCACAGAACTACTTTCATCGTAGAGTATAGATTTATTTGATATGGTGCTCACATGGCCGTATGAACGTTGAACACGCAACAGAACAAGTTCGGGATGCGCTTCAACAGTTTGGCATGAACCCGGACGAGATACGGTATGCCGAGTCGCGAAATATATTTTATGTACATATCGGCGTCAACGGGACCGCGGAGCGGTACTTTGCCGACGTGGGCGAATTGGGCGGTTCGGATGCCGTCAGTGCGGCCGTAGACCCTACCCGACTTCAATCGGCAGTGCGACAGATCGATGGGACGGAGGTATCTGACGGCCGTATTCATATCGACGGGTCGACGCGCGAGGCCCACTTTCAGATCCGTATCGAGTAATCGCTCTACTTGGACGGGTGTGGGTACGGGCTGTGTTCTGTTATTTCGCGGGTTTTAGGCGGAAAATCGGTCGGCGATCGTCGCCAGACACACTGTGTGAGATGAAGTCCACCCATCTCTCTTTCAGATTTGACCCGCTCGAGAATCGAACACGGTTACGGCCGAGGTTGTGTGTGTGAACCGGCTGCGTCGAACGGAATCGCGCATTACCCCGACACGTAACGCTCGACGTCTAAGTCACTCACTGCGGAAAAGTCAGCGTCTCGAGTGATGAGTGTCCCACCAGCCTCGCGAGTAACACCCGCAATCAGGACGTCTATCTGGTTGATCGGCGTCCCCGCGGACAGCAACTCGCCGTCGATCAACGCTGCCTCACGGGCCGCCGCTTTCGACAAACCGACGGGGTCAATCCACTCGAGGCTCTCCTCGAGTTCGGCTATCCCAGCAGGCCCGACTTGTCGTGCTCGATATCGGTAGAGCTCATACAGAACGATCGTCGGGACGAACCACGCTTTCTCCGGCCGTTCTTCGACAAATGACCGAATGTCGTCGTGGTGCTCGGTCTGGGGATCGAGAAAATCGACGAGCGCGCTACTGTCCAAATAGTTCACGTTCTCGCTCCGTCACGTCCTCGTCGAATTTTTCGCGGAACGCTTCGCGTTCACCTTCGCTCACCAGTCCGGGGACCGACCCTGCTGCCTCGAGTGGGTCCGTATCAGCGTTAGTGAGTCGGTTGACGACATCGGTAAAACTCTCTCCTTCCCGTTTGTGGTCTTTCAACCGTTCGTAGGCCTCTTCTTTGATCGAGATCGTCTTCGTCACCATGTACACATACGTATACACGGAAAGTCCGTATAAGCATATCGCTGCGTGGAATTGGTCGTCGATCGATGACTGTACGAGCACTCTGAATGGTGGGACGAAGCGGATCACACCGGTAGATACACGTTCACGAGTGGTTCCCACGTAGTCGTGGCGGCAGTGGTGCAAGCTGACAGCCAACCCCCAACTGCTGGAATAAAATTCTATATCGCAGTATATGATTCATAAACCCGACAATCTCCTTTTCAATGGCTCTCGAGGCGAAAACCGGCGGAATTAGCGATACTCGAATTTACTTTGCTAAATGCCAGTTTGACCAAGTAGATTTACCTGGGTCGGCGCCCTCGCCCACAGCAAAGATCATGCTAGGCGAAAACCCCAGGGGTACGACCGTCTACGAGGCCGTCGAGCGCTACCTCGAGAAAAAACTCGAGTCGGGCGGCAGTCGATCGACGATGAAACCCGTCCTCGAGTCGTTCGCCGCGTTCTGCACTCGAGAGGGCGTCGAATACGTCGGCGACCTGGACTCGAATGACTGTCGAGAGTTCGGTCTCGAACTCCGCGAGCGGGCTATCGACGGTGAGATCGCCGGTTCGACCGCTAACACCTACTTCGCGTACGTCCGAGCGTTCCTCTCGTTTTGCGTCCGCGACGAGCAACTGGACACGAACCCCGCGGCGACCGAGAGCGCCGAGGAGTTCCTCCCCGAAGACAGGCCGTCCCGAGAGACGCAGTTCTGGGAGCCCACACAGCGCGAGCGACTCCTCGAGTACGCCGACGAACGAGTCCGCATGGCTCGCGAGGAGTCCATCGATGTACCGGTCGATCGCGCGTATCGCGACCGAACGATCGTCGTCCTCCTCGCCGAACTCGGGCTTCGCGGGGCCGAAATGTTCCGCGATACGACCGACGACGAGCGGGAGGGACTGCGGTGGGCTGACGTCGATCTCGGACGCGGCCGTCTCGAGGTTCTGGGCAAGTCACGCGACCGCGAACCCGTTGGACTCACGAAAGCCGCCCGAAATGCTCTCGAGCGCCTCGAGCGCGTACAGGACCCGCCGACCGACGACTGGCCGCTGTTTCCGACCGGGCACGCTGCGAGCAAGTATACCGCCGTCGAGGAGGCGACCGGCGAGCGTCCCGAGTCCGGCAGCGACATCGACGCAATCTGTCGCGAAGCGGGGGTCACACCGCCGTCGATCACCAAAGAAGCCGGTCGCCAGATCCTCAAACAACTCACGAACGAGGCGGGTATCGAACTCGAGGGCGACGCCGACTATCTCCAACCCCACGGGGCTCGGCGAGCACTCGGTGGCGAACTCTACGAAAAAGGCCATTCGGAACTGGCACAGAAAGCGCTGCGACACGCGTCCATCGAGACGACTCACGAGGCGTACAGCGACATTCAGGCCGAAGATGTCGCAAAGACCATGGATGACATTCGCGAGTGAGTAGCGAGTAGCGCTGTCGCCGCCTCACTCGGCACCGTTCTCGTCGTCCGTCTCGGAGTCGTCGGATTCGTCGGGGTGGCCACCGGTCGGCTCTTCAGCCTCGCTCGAGCCGCCCGCACCACCGCCGTCTTCGTCGTCGACTTCGTCGGGGTGTTCGGCCTGATCGTTCTCTTGGTCGTCTTCCGCATCCGGTTCCGCTTCGCCGTCGTCGTCACCGCACCCGGCGAGTGCCGTCATCGTTCCGACTGCAGCGACTCCGGTGAACTCGAGCAGCCGCCGTCGATTGTATTGGGTCACGGTGTCGGTCCGTAGATGAGACGACCGAAAACCGTTCGTGCTTGCAGGAGTCCGGACGGTGACGGTGTGCGAACCGTCAGGGGAGCCTACGAGGGGTGTTGATGGCGAATTCGCTCGGCCGCCAATCCGGGAACCGGCGTTCCACACTCTCGGCACTTCCACGTGGGGGAGACGCCGGCGGATTCCTTCTCGAGGTCCTGGTTGAACTGGAGGAGCGCCCCACAGGTACATCGATGGGTCGTCGCCATACTAGGATCGTGTACTCCCCTCACGGTAAACGCTGTGCTGGCTACCGAGCGGATAGCGGGGCAACGACTACGGTGGTACCGGCGAACAGTGAGACAATGTCCGAGACGACGCACCGTATTCCAGTCGCGAACGACGAATCGGTCGCCGCCGTCCACCACGAAACGACCGGGACCGACTGGATCGTTTTCTGTCACGGCTTTCTGAGCGACAAATCGGGGAGCTACGAACAGCGATGTCGCTACGCCCTCGAGCACGGATACAACGCCGTCAGATTCGACTTTCGCGGCTGTGGCGAGTCCGATGGAACGTTCCTCGAGCAAACGCTCAGTTCGAAACTCGCGGACCTCCGGGCGGTCGTCGACTACTTCGATATTCCGTCGTACGTCTGCTTTGGCTCGAGTTTCGGCGGCAAAGTCGCGTTCCACGCGGCAATCGACGACGACCGGATCGATGCGCTCGTGACGCGAGAGCCGGTAACGGCGAACGAGACGTTCGACGACTATCGGTCGTCAGTCGAGCGCGACGGCGTCCTCGAGTTCGAAACGGGTGATCGAATCGACGGTCGGTTCTTCGACGACCTCGAGCGACACCGATTCGGTGCTGTCGTGGCCGACCTCTCGATCCCCGTCGCGATTTTCCACGGGAGAGCGGACGACTCCGTCGGTATCGAACACAGTATCGACGCGACACGTCGCCTCGAGACGGACGTATTGCTCGAGGCGTTCGCTGGAGAAGGTCATCGATTTACTCGAGCGGGGGAGCGACGGCTTCGACGGCGGATGATCGACTGGCTCGATACCCTCGCGTGAGTCGTGGGCGGCAAACCACATACTGATATACAAACTCGGAGTTTCGCTGCTGTTGAGACGGCGGGGCCATCGTAGCGCTGTGCCGGCGAACGGATGAGTTGACTATCGAATGCGTGTTCTCTCGTTCAGAAAAACCGGACTGTTTTTCATATTGTTGCCAGAACGATCAGCTACCAGTGAGTGAGGATACTGATCTTTCGACAGTACTCGCGGTGCTCGACGACGAGTACGCACGCAAAATCCTCACCCATACGAGCATCGAACCCATGTCTGCCAGTACCCTGAGTGAGCGGTGTGATGCATCCCTGCCGACGATCTATCGCCGACTCGACCGCCTCGAGGAGTGCCAACTCGTCTCCGAGGAAACCGAACTCGCACCCGATGGTAATCACTACAGCGTCTACAGTGCGAACCTCGAGCACCTCGAACTCACCCTCGAAGACGGCTCGTTCGAACTCGAGATCACGTATCGCGAAGAGGACGTCGCCGACAAATTCACCCGGCTATGGGAGGGGATGCGATGAGCCAGAACGTCGTTCGAGTCGACGAAGCACCCCTGTTCGAACTGCTGACCATCGCCAGTCTCTTTCTCGTCGCACTGCTCGGGACGATCATCGCGTATCAGGCCTACCGAGGCTACCGTCGAAACGGTACGCCGTCGATGCTCTATCTCGCTACTGGGTTACTGTTGTTGACGCTCTTTCCGTTCTTGATCAACGTCGTCGTGACGACGCTCACGAGCCCGGGACAGGTCGTGACGGTGTTTCTCGAGAACGTGAGCCGATTGTGCGGCCTCGTCGCGATCATGTACTCGCTGTACGGTCGTCACTGAGTCGAGTGTCGTCACTGCAATCGGTGGGTCAGCTGGCTACGACGTTGGAGAGACAGCGTACGCCTCGAGCCGAAGCGAAAGTGGGGACCGCGCTGAGGCAGGGTGAGTCGAACCGAGATGGGGCGGGGACCCAACTGGCTATCGACTCGAACCCAAGTCAGCGATGTGGCGATGTCGAGATGACATGCGTGATGAAACAACACCAGCTAGCGACGGTGCGTTTCATCACGCATGACTTTCTCCCGTCAACTAATAATTTCACGAGCGGATTTTCCGAGTTGGAAAATCCGCTCGGAAACTGGGACAGCCTGGCCGTGATATCCCTGCCCAAGAAGACAGCTATTCGGCGGCCGAACGAGTGGCTCTGGTATGCACTATTTGATCGTGACGATGGGTGTTCACGAAATGGCAGCGTGCTGTGATTACCTCGCCGAACGAGTGACGTCCGACGATACCGTTACAGTCGTTGGTCTCGCTCCCGGTGAAGAGGCACACGCAACACGAGACGCACGGGAGGCACTGAACGTCGCAGCCGTTAGACTCCCAGCAGTCGGTGACGTACAGACGACCCTGCTAACGGATGTTGACGACCCCGCCTCGTCGCTTCTCGAGGCGGTAGCGACGGCCGACGCGAACGAACTGCTCCTCTCTCCGAACGACGAACGGTCAGCAGGTCTCGCGACTACTGGTTCGGTCGTCCAGCGACTGCTCGGGCGATCACCGATCCCCATCGTCGTCGTTCCCCGAACCGATCTGTAACCGTTGTGCTACAGCCATCGATTTTTGCTGTGTTCGACGGTGCGGTGTGCAAATCTGATCGCGTAGGCGACGTAGCGACGAACCGTGTTGGTTGTTATTTTGAACTGTTGGTCTGTGGGCGGTCACGGATTTGCCGTCGATAGCATGGCGAATGCGCAAACGAGCGCCGACAATCCACGAAGATCAGTTACCGTCACCGGCTTGTAGTCGTCTCTCGAGGTGCCGAGAAATCGCTGGACCGGGCTCGAGCACGCCAGCTACAATCACGACGGCAGTTGTCTCAGGCGGTGGGGCGTTAGACGTCCGGGAACGCCGATCCGATCACGTTGCCGTCGTAGCGCAGCGAGACCGACGGCGTCATCTGTTCTGTTTCGACGTTTTCCATCAGCGTGACACGCTCGCCTTCCTCGAACGTCTCGTCGACTTCCTCCTCGAGGTCGATTTCGGTCGTCTCGCCGTCCCCGAAGACGTCGACCTCGAGTGACGAAACGGGGAGCGATGGGCCGTCTTCGTACTCGAGAACGAGGGCATCGCCGTCGATTTCGGCGACGATGTCGACGCTCGGTACCGCAGAGCTGCCGCCGATATGAAAGTCGCCGTCCCAGAAAACACCGATCTGCGCACCGGTTTCGACGTCGTCCAGCGTGAGCGTCGATCCGTCGGAGACCGTGTCACCGTCGTCGCTCCACTGGGTCGATGCGGGTTCGTCGTCGATCCGCAGTTCGTAGTCGTCCGCTGGCTCAGAGTCGTCGCCTTCGAACGTCAGTTCGACGGTGAGCCTGTTCGTCTCGTACTCGTACTCGATCAGAGGCACGCCCGGTGGCTGGACCGTTCGTTGGGCGAGGGAGTTCTCGATCGTTGGGTCTTCCCAGCCGACGACGACGGTCTGGCCGGGTTCGAGCGACTCGAGTGTGACCTCGTCGCCTTCCTCGAGCGCCGCTCCCTCCCACGGGGTTTCGGAGGTGACCGGATCGTCCTCGCTGTCGAAGTTGAGTTCGCCGTCGTACACGCCGACGGCGAGTTTGTCCCCGTCGAGTGCGTACTCGTCTTCGTAGCGAATCGTCATCGCTTCAGCATTCGCGTCGTACTGGAAGTCGAAGACGAAGTTGTTGAAGATTGTCGTCCCAAACGAGGATCCAAAGCCGTCGCCTTCGTGAGAGACCGTTACGGAAAGATTCGGCTCGAGGACGTCCATTTCGAAGCGAATCGTGTCGTCCTCGCCGACCTCGGTTTGCCCGTCTGCCCAGATTTCTTCGTCGTACTCCTCGTCCTCGAGTTCGATCGTCAGTTCGTCGACGGGTGTCGGATCGCCGCTCGTGAACCGAACGTGGACGTACTCGTCGTCGGGGTCGAACGATTCGACCTGTAGCCCGCTCGGACTATCGTGATCTGCGGCCTGGCGTTGTGCCTCGAGGTCGGTCGTCCAGGAGAGCGTCACGACGTTGTCGTCCGTTTCGATCGTCGGCTCGTCTCCGAGATGTGCCGGTTCCTGCGCGAGTTCGGCTTCGAAAGCGGAAACGATTTCGTCGGTGACCAGCGATTCGGACGCTAATCCGTACACGTACGTGTGCTCGAGCGTGTCGGCATCGACGACGGTCGTCGCAAACGCCACGTAGTCGATGTCGTCGCCATCGAGGTCGAATTCTGGCACCTCGTCGTCTACGTCCGTGATGGCCGTTCTCGTGTCGGCATCGGAGATGTAGTCGAGACCCTCGCTCAGTGCAGGCTCTTCGTCGAGTAGCGTCGGTTCGTCGTCACCGACGGTCTCGAGCGCAGCGTCGATGGTCGACTCCGACTCGGCAAAGAGGGCAACATCGTCGACGACGGCGACGATGTCGTCGCTGTCGTCATGTGTGCCGTACTCGTAGGAGACTCCGCTGTCGTGATCTTTCGATTCGAGGGAGACGTCCGTCTCGAGGTCGAGCGCGTCGAGGTCGCCGTCCTCGAGGGAGATGACGGTAAGCGGAACCGAAAAGTCGTCTGCGTCTTCGACGACGATGCCACTCGAGACGGCGTCGGCGTTGCCGCCCCACTCTTGTAGCGCGGCGGTTCCGAGGCCGAACGCGAGGCCGTATCCGTCCGGCGTGTCCGCCGTCTCGAGTCGGTCGATGTCTGCGGCCGTGAGTGTTATCTCGCTGTCGAAGGCGTCCGGAACGTATTCGAACAACGTCTCCACGTCGACGTCGTCATCGTCCTCAGAGCCGCCATCTGACGGGGCTGAATCGTCAGTCAGCGAGAGACAGCCAGCGGTCGTCGCCGCGACTGTCGCTCCGATACCACCGAGGAGCGTCCTGCGGGGACAATCGTCCATACTATCGTATGGTTCGATTCGATATAAGTATATTTTGATGACATTCCCGTTCAGTTATTTATCACGGCCATTATTGATCTTAGCCAACGACGAGGACGGGCACGGATGCATCCGACGCGACTTGCTTCGTGAGACTTGGCCGACGAAGTCGATCGAGGCCGCGGTGTCGGCCCATGACGAGGACGTCTACTTCGTGCTCCGATGCGTACTCGAGGATCGACCGCGCACGAAGGCCGTGTGTGACCGTCGTTCGAACGTCGTCGAGGCCGTTGTCCGCGGCGAGGGTTGCAACGTGATCGACGGCGTCCGTGCCGATCGACTCGAGATCCTCGAAGTCGACTCCCGGCGCGATTTCGGCGGAGTTGATGACGTAGAGCACGTGTAACGTTGCGTCGTGGACGGACGCCAACTCGAGAGCCTCCTCGATTGCCCGGTCGGTGTTTGGCCGCCCGTCGGTAGGGAGCAAAATCGCGTCGTACATACGCGACAGTTAGGTAACGAGGGACAAAATGTCTGAGGAACGTCCCGCGGTATGAGACTGTCGCTCTGTTGTGTCATTCTCTGGGTACGATGTGATCGGTTCGATCGGGTATCGGACGAGTGCGCGACCGAAAAAATGTAGAGAAATCGAATAGAAGGAGGTGATTTCGCTGTAGGTAGTGGACGGCTACTTAATCCATAGTTTCGTGAACGATCGGTCGATGAGCGACGAGATTCCGTTGTTCGAAATCCCGTGGGATGAAAGCGACATCGCAAATGCGACCGATTCGATCTCGAGAGGTGCGTACTGGGCAAACGGACCGTACATCGACGCGTTCGAACGTGGACTCGAGGAGTACCTCGGCGTCGAGCACGCGGTGACGGTCAACTCGGGGACGACTGCGTTGGTCGCCGCGTTAAAGGCGTACGGAATCGGCGAGGGCGACGAAGTGATCGTGCCGTCGTTTACGTTCATCGCGACGGCGAACGCGGTCCGTCTCGTCGGGGCGACGCCGGTGTTTGCCGATATCGACCGACGGACGTACGGGCTCGATCCCGAGCACGTCGAGACGCAGGTAACGGACGACACGGCGGCGCTCTTACCGATTCATCCCTTCGGTGCAGCCTGCGACGTCGATCCGTTAGCGGACATTGCAGCGGGGCTCGAGGTTCCGTTGATCGAGGACGCTGCCGAGGCGTTCGGTGGCGACTATCACGGACGAACGCTGGGAACGATCGGCGACGCTGGGGCGTTTAGCTTCTGTCAGAACAAGGTGTTACCCACGGGTGAAGGCGGTGCCGTCGTTACCGACGACGATGCCGTCGCACGACGCCTCGAGCAGTTTCGGTCGCACGGTCGGTCGTCGTCGGATTACTTCGACTCGGCCAGCAGCGGCGAGTACACGGCGCTCGGGACGAACATCCGAATGTCCGATCTCGTCGCGAGTATCGGCTGTTCCCAACTCGAGCGAGTCGAGACGCACATTTCGAATCGGCGCACCGTCGCGACGCAACTCTCCGAACAGCTACGCGCGCTCGAGGGCGTCGAGCCACACACTGCCGACGGATACGGTCGGCACGTCTATCAGCTGTACACGGTGACACTCGATCCGGAAATCGACCGGAAATCCGTTATCGACGCCCTAGACCGTCGGGGAATCGCATCGAAGGTGTACTGGGATCCCGGCGTCCACCTCACCGAAACCTACCGCGAGGAATACGGGTCCGAGGTGGGAGCACTCCCGGTAACGGAGGAGATTACGAGTCGAGTACTCTCGCTTCCGATGCACCCGAACCTGAAGCCCCAGGAGATCGATCGCATCGTCGAGGGTGTCACGGACGGCCTCGAGTAAGCGCCGTACGAGAACCGAGTAGACACTGTCATCGGATTGATTTTCGCCGTCGTCAGTATGTGTACCACGTGTTCACCGCTGTCTCGAGCGTGTTCGGTCAGTGACCTTCCTCGAGTCGCCCAATCGATTCATAACAAAGGGGTGTCCGCCGGTTTGAGTGGGTAAGCCGCCCGTCGTCGGCTTCGGGTCGACGATACGGGGCAGTTGGAGCCGATTTGTAATCATGAAATGGCCAGTCACAGCCGATTCGAGTCTATCGATCCGTGAGGCGATCGGACGGATCGAACGATCTGAATCAGGGGGTATCGTACTCGTCGACGACGAACACCGACTCGTCGGGACCGCGACAGCGACCCGACTGAGACGGCAGTTGTTCGAGGGCGTTTCGCCAGACACCGGGGTGTCGACCGTCGTGGATACGTCTCCGGTCGTCGTCGAGTCGGACGGAACGACACGCCCGTACGGAGACGCCGACGACACCGACGAACGTGCGTATCAGACCCCCCCGACTGTCGCTCCCGTCATCGACGACGACGATCGAGTGGTCGACGTCACGACCGTTGGCGAGGCGAAGAATCGATCACAGCCGGTCGAACACGAATCCAACGGGGTCGAAACGGTACTCGTCGTCGGTGGCGCGGGCTACCTCGGCTCGGTTCTGTGCCGTCAACTTCTCGCGAACGGATTCCACGTCCGGATCCTCGATCCGATGATGTACGGCGACGCTGGCATCGTCGATCTCGTCGACTCCGAACAGTGTTCGGTCGTTCGAGACGATGCGCGATCGGTCGAGACGGTACTCTCGGCGATCGACGGCGTCGACGCCGTCGTACATCTCGGCGGAATCGTCGGCGATCCGGCCTCAGAAATTTCGCCGAAGAAGACCCTCGAGTACAACCTCCACTCGACACAACTGCTCGCGTCGCTGTGTAAGTACCACGGCATCGATCGATTCGTCTTCGCGTCGACGTGTAGCGTCTACGGACGCGCCGGCGCTGCCACGGGACGGTTGTCCGAGGAGTCAGCGCTGAACCCCGTCTCGTTGTACGCGCGCCTGAAGATCCAATCCGAACGCGTGCTCCGCGACCTCGCCGACGAGCACTTTTCGCCGACGATCCTCCGAATGGCCACGGTCTACGGACAGTCGCCGCGGATGCGATTCGACCTCGTCGGAAACATTCTGCCAGCAAAGGCCCACACCACGGAGACGATACCCGTCTTCGGCGGCGAGCAGTACCGCCCGAACGTCCACGTCGAAGACGCCGCTCGAGCGTACGTGACGTGCCTGAACGCTCCGCTCGACGCCGTGGCCGACACGGTGTACAACGTCGGCTCGAACCAGCAAAATTACCGCATCGACGAACTTGCGACCATCGTGGCCGACTGTTTCCCCGACGCGTCGATCGAGTACCACGACAACCACACCGACGAGCGAAGTTACCGCGTCGAGTTCGAGAAGATTCGGACCGAACTCGGCTTCGAACCCGAGCGCTCGATTCGCGATCACTGTCTCGAGTTGCGGCGATCGTTCGAGGCTGGTGCCTACGACGAGTACACGAGCACCCGGTACAGCAACTACGAAACGCTTGCTCGAGCGCCGAGCTACGAGGAGACGGCGGCCGTCCTCGAGCCCCCGTCCTCCGGACCCAGCCGTCCGGCCGAAGAGCTCCCGTCGAACGAGATCTGAGCGAAAGCGAGCGTAGGGCAGGGAATGTACGAAAGAGCCCCGTGAACGGAGAGTAGACGAGTCGTCGCGTCGGACGCGACGAAAGTAAGAGTCAACATTGCTATTCTGCGATGTGTGACGGTCTGGAGACGAGAAAGACTATGTGGGTACGTTGGCTTGACCGTGACAGTCCACCGTCTTGCGTAATATGCAGCCAACACGTCCCTACCGAACGAATCGTGATCTATTTTCGAATCACTACCTCGACGAGCAACTCCCCAAAACCGACGCGTGGCGTGACGTCGACGACGGCGAGTTGCGAGCGGCCTTCGACGCCGTCTCCGAGCTGTGGGAACGCGAGCAAGAGACGGCCCCGAAACGCAACGAATCGCAACTCGAGGAGACGTTCATCCGGCCGATCTTTCGAATGCTGGGGATTCCATTCGAGGTCGAAGCGACGACGGATCGGACCCGGAGACGACCCGATTACGCGTTCTTCGACGCCGCGGAAACCGCTCGAGATGCGTACGATCGACGTGGGGAGGGAGGCGAGTTCTACGCGAACGCGCTCGCGGTCGCGGACGCCAAACGCTGGGGTCGGCCACTCGACACCCGCGGCAGCGGCGAACACCGGCGCGACTTCGAGAATCCGAGCTACCAGATCCACGTCTACTTACAGGAGACGCCGGCCGAGTGGGCCGTCCTCACCGACGGGAAACGCTGGCGACTCTACTACGGGCCGACGAGCCACCGACTCGACTCCTACTACGAAATCGACCTCCCGGCGCTCCTCGAAGGCGGCGATCTTTCGGACTTCAAGTACTTCTACCTCTTCTTCCGTCACGAGGCGTTCCTCGCGGACGGCCGCGGCGAACGGTTTCTCGACGACGTCTACGCCGAGTCGAGCGTCTTCGCGCAGGAACTCGGCGCGGATCTTCAGGCCAACATCTACGAAGCGATCACGGTCCTCGCGGAGGGCTACCTCGAGTATCCCGAAAACGACCTCGGCGAGGCGGACCTCGAGCTCGTCCACGACAGTTCGCTCATCTACCTGTACCGCCTGATATTCGTCCTCTACGCGGAGAGCGACGGCCGCGACCTGCTCGATACGTCCAACGAGATCTACGAGCGATCGTACAGCCTCCACTCGCTCAAACAGACCGTTGCCGACGAACTCGACGGGCCGACGAACGCGTATCACGGCTGGCAAAATACGCTCGAGTCGCGGGTAGCCGACCTGTTCGCGCTCATCGATCAGGGGAGCGAATCCCTGGGAATTCCCCCTGAGAAACTCTCCGTGCCGGCGTACAACGGTGGCCTGTTTCGCACCGATCCGGACGAGACCGATAGTCCGGAAGCCCGATTCCTCGCGACGCACTCCATCGGCGACGAGCATCTCGCGACCGTCATCGACCTGCTCACGCGAAGCGAGGCGATCGAGGGCGACGGCAAGACCTTCGTCGACTACTCCTCGCTCGACGTCCGCCATCTCGGCAGCATCTACGAGGGGTTACTCGAGTACCAGCTTTCGATCGCCGACGAGCCGATGGCCCTCGAGGACGGCGAATACGTCGTCGTCGAGGAGGGCGAAGCGGGCGACGATATCGCGGTTGCGGACGGCGACGTCTACCTCTCGACCGACAGCGGCAAGCGCAAAGCGACGGGGTCGTACTACACCCCCGAACCGGTCGTCGAGTACATCGTCGAGGAGACGCTCGAGCCCCTCGTCGCGGAGATTCGCCAAGACCTCGTCGGCCAGAGCGCACACGGGACAGATCGAGGCTTTGCCGACGAGTTCGCCGAGCAAGTGTTCGAACTGAACGTCCTCGACCCCGCGATGGGCAGCGGGCACTTCCTGACGAACGCCGTCGACTACCTCGCGCGAGAGATCGTCGACGCCCAGGAGCGCCAGGCGGCCCAGGACGGCCTCGAGTCGGTCGACGACGACCACGACATCAACTGGGCGCGCCGGCAGGTCGCCCAGCGGTGTATCTACGGCGTCGATCTCAACCCGCTCGCCGTCGAGTTGGCGAAGGTGTCGCTGTGGCTCCGAACGCTCGCCGCGGAGCAGCCGCTTGCGTTTCTCGACCACCACCTGAAGGCGGGGAACTCGCTGGTCGGAAGCGACATCGAGTCGATCGAGGGACTGGAGTCCGCGGGCGCAAGTGGCGGTCAAAACGCCACGTTAGCCGACTTCGGCATCGCACGAAAGGGGACGATCGAACAGTTACTTCACATCTATCAGGACTTCATCGCCATCGAGAACCGCGACCTCGCCGACGTCAAGCAGATGGAAGCCAAGTACGACGAGTTCGAGCGGAACAAACTTCGCCGGCGACTCGAAGCGATGGCGCACGTCCAGACAGCGGCTGACGTCGGCCTGTCGGTCCCGGACGGGGCGTACGAGCGGATGGCCTGGTCGCTCGAGGACGACTCCCGGTGGGCCGACCTGGAGCAAACGGAGTGGTTCCGGACGGCACGGGAGTGGGCCGCTCGCGACCGGTACTTCCACTGGCGACTCGAGTACCCGGAGGTGTTCTACACGGACTCGGGAGCCGAACGCGAGTCCGGCGGCTTCGACGCCGTCATCGGTAATCCGCCGTGGGTCAGGAGCATCACCCTCAAGCGGGCCGACGCCGACCTCTGGAACTACTACGGGACGCAGTACGAGGCCGCCTCGAGCGGGGAGTTCGACAGCTACCTCTGCTTTATCGAACACGGACTCGAGTTGCTCGCCGACGACGGCGAGTTCGGGTACATCGTCCCGAACAAGTGGCTCACGTCTCAGGCGGGCGAATCCCTCCGATCGTACCTCGGCGAACGGGGCGACCTCGAGCGACTCGTCGACTTCGGCCCCCACCAGTTGTTCGACGGCATCACGACCTACTCCTGCGTGCTCTTAGCGAACGGGGACGAAACCCAAGACGTCGACATCTGGCAGTTAGTGGAGCCAGCGTCCGAGGGGGAGACGCCGCTCCCTGACGACGACAGCGAGTGGCGCAACGGCACGGTCGACCGCGAAACGCTCGGCGAATCCCCGTGGTCGTTCGATATCGGGCCCCTCGGCGAACTCTTCGACCGACTATCCGAGAACCCGACGCTCGGCGATATCGCGAGCGTCTTCAAGGGAATCGGCACGAACGCGGACCCAGTGTATCTGCTCGAGCGAACCGAGGGGGGCTACTACTCGAGCGAACTCGAGCGGGTCGTCGAACTCGAGGACGAACTGCTCGAACCGGCGCTCAAGGGGTCGGACATCGATCGGTACACCTTCGATCGGGACCGCGTACTGCTTTTCCCGTACGAGACGACCGACGCGGGCGTCGAACTCTACTCGAAGGAGACGCTCGAGACGGAGTTCCCGAAGACCTGGTCGTACCTGACCGAGGTGCGAGAGACGCTCGAGGACAGGGAGAGCGGCCGGTACCGCGACACGCCGGAGTGGTATCAGTTCGGCCGGCCACAGAATATGCGCCGGGCCCGGGAGGCCAAAGTCGTCGTCCCCGACGTGGTCGACGAGGGGACGGCGGCGGTCGACGCGGACGGCCGCGCGATTCTGGACACGGTCTATGGCATTCAATCCGAGGCGTACGACAAGCGGTTTCTCACCGCGTTGCTCAACTCGGATCTGTTGAGCGCGTTCTTGACCCACACCGGCACCGACCTTCGTGGCGGGTACGTCCGGATGAAGACGGCCTACCTCGATCCGTTCCCCGTGCCCTCACTCGAGTTCGACGGGGCCATCGACTCGCTTTCGGCCGACCGTCTCACCGATCTCGAGGCGTACGCGACGGGCGAAATAGAGACGCTGACAATCGAACGAACACGGCCGCGAGAGCTGTACGAAACCGTCTGTAGCGCGGTCGACCGTCGCCAGCAGTACACGGCGCGATTGGACGAACTGAACCTGCGCCTGCGCGACTACCTCGGTCGGTACGACGACGGAAACGCGCTCGAGGAACTCCCCGAGTACCAGCCGCCAGCCGGCGTCGCCGATTCGATACTCTCCGAAACGACGGCGACTCGAGACGGGCTTCGACTCGGCTCCGTCGACGTCGAGGCCGGCGGGTCGACGCTGACCGTTCGCGCGAGCGCGAGATACAAACCGGACGACGACGCGGCGTTCGACACCGACCGCTGGGGGTACGCGGAAACGGCTCTCGAGCCGGCGATCACGTTCGTCGACCTCGACGACGCGACCCGAGTGCTGGTCCGAGAGTTCGTCCCAGTGGCGCTCGAGGAAGCCGACGGATTTGCCAACGTCCGAGAAACGGCAACGAAGACGAACTCGCTGATCGACCGACTGAACGCGCTCACTCTCCCCGCTGTTGGGGACGTCGAAACCGGCCTCGAGCAGTTCCGGCAGACGAAGTCGGCCGCCGAAACGCTCGAGTTCCAAATCGAGCGAGTCGATCAAGTTATTGAAGAGAGTTTGTACGACCTGTACGGCCTTACGGACGAGGAAGTCGCGGCCCTCGAGCAGGTCATCGGTGAGTGACGGTCACTACACGGATAATAGTATTCGCAACATCTGCTAGTTTTCTCTCTCCGATCAGTGAGTGCGGATAGTGAGAGCGCGTCAGCCTCTGCTACACAAGATAGCGGGATCGAACGGCCACCACCCCCGATTTTTGATCCCGATGTGAATTTGAGCGATGATTCCTAACAGCGGGAGTTCTAGCAGCGGCCCGATGACTAGAGCCAGTGGAATGAGCGGTTCGTGTGGAAACGCGACAACCGCAATCGCAAGCGCTGTCGGGGAGTTTCGTGAGAGGATGGTGTTGTTGAAGCAGACCATTTCTTCGTAGGAGAACGACAGCAAGCGACCCACGCCGAAACCGATCCCGAGGGTAATTGCATAGAAGGCGATCACGGGAACAGCAAGCAGTGCGAGCAGTCCGGGGTTTTCACGGATAACTTCCCCCTGTGAGGCGAACATCGCCCCGATAGCGAGGCTCAAGAAGACGATCTGTATCGGACTGAGTTTTGGAAGAAACCGCTGTGTGAACCACTGTTGACCCTTTGTCCGAACCAATCCAATACGGGCAGTCCCACCGAAAACGAGTGGAACGACGAGGACGAGTAAGACGCTCTCTAGTAAGACATCCAACGGTAACGCAATCAGTTCTCCTGCGAATGCGTACAGGTAGATCGGAAGCAGAATCAGTTGGAGGACGAGGTTATACGGGAGAACGGAGGTCGCTAGCGGAACGTCCCCGTCGGCGATATCGGTGAAGATGAGATACCAGTCCGTACATGGCGTGACCATCAACATGATGAGACCAACCCACAGTGCCGGATGATCGCGAAGGAAAAGGGCTCCCAAACCAACGGCTAACAATGGACTCCAGATGAAGTTAATCAGGAGGCTCGACCCGACGACACGCCGGTTTCTGAACGCCGACCAGAGTCGTGAAAGTGGGATTCCAGTGAACGCTGCAAACAGCATTACCATCAAAAACGGCAGAATCAGTTGATCTGCAACGGCAGGGACACCAGTCACTTGTCCGAGCACCAATCCACCAACGATGGCAACCAGAACAAATACCGACTGGTATTTTTCGACGTACTTCATCTGATCAGAGATACCGTCTCTTGTGGCTTATGGGCTGTGTCTCCCGGAAAATCCGCTCTTCGGTGAATAACTGTAGCCACGTGAAGACGAAGATGGATAGGGACATCAAGGCGGAGGCGAAAGACGAGGCTGAGGAAGCCGGCGGTGACAGATGACGGTGTCCGTCGAGACGGATTTCCTACTCGCACTCGCCAAAGACACTGATTGGTTGCAGGGCTCCGCTGAGGACGCCCTCGGCGAGTACGACGTCAAAACTCATCTCGTATCTCGACTCCTTCTCGCTCGAGAACGCTACGAGTTCGACTACGTTCCGCTGGTGGCGAACCTGCTCGAGCTCGTCCCTGTGCGAGACGAGGAAGAGACACAGGTGGTTCTGAACGGTGTCAACTACTACGACGAGGGAATGACGCCGTTCGACGCCTTCCACGCGGCGACTACGGAAACGCGAGAGATGGACGTACTCTCCTCTGAGAAGGACTCCGAAGACATCGAGGTGGAACGAGTCCCGCTAGAACCTACTGATGAATGACAATATCTCTATCTCGTGCTACCGATTCTCACGCTGCTCTACTTTGTTCAATTCGATCAACAGTCGGAAAATCGCCTTGACGAGGTTCGCATCGACGTCGAATTGTTCCGCGTTCGTCCCTGCCCGATCCATCACCTGTTGTTCTTGGGACTCGTCGGTCGTCGGGAGTCCCTGCTCGTCTTTGACCTGTGCTATCGTGTCCGCAACGTACGTTCGCTGGGCGATGAGTTCGACGATCTCGCGATCGATCGATTGAATTTCCTCGCGCAGTTCGTCGAGGGTCATCTCGTCGGGCGTTCGGGCATCCGTTCCACCGTCAGTTGCTGTCTCAGATTCTCGAGTCATCGTACCTGTGTTCCATCGGTTCGTGTTTGCAGTAACCGTGTCGTTCCGTCACGCTCGGCCCAGTCCGTCTGAACCGCCTCGAGCGTCTCTCTGTCACCGACGGCGACGTAACTCGGGCCCGTCCCCGAAAGAGAGACGCCCGCAACGTCGGGGAGCGCGTCGATCATGGGTGCCGTCGAGAACTCGAGTGCGCCACAGAACGCGAAGCCGTTGACGGTCATCGCCTCGCCGTAGCGGCCGTCGAGCGCCAGTTCGGCGACGAGATCGGCCATCGGCGCGATCCGTTTGCACGCGGTGACGTCGGCGTCGGCGCTAAACGACTGAACCGGCGGGGTGTACACCAGTGCGTGCCAGTCGATTTCTTCGTGGGCGAGGAGTTTCTCGGCCGAGTTGTCAGTGACCGTCACGCCGCCGAGCATGCTCGCGCTGGCGTCGTCGAACGCGCCCGTAACCGTCACACCCGCGTCGCGTGCGGCCTGAACACCGACTCGACACGCCGAAATCCGCTCGACCGCGTCCGCAATCTCGAGCGCGTCGAGCGTCGCGAGCACGGTCGCGTTCGCCGCGGCGCTCGAGCTTTTCAGTCCCGATGCCATCGGGACCTCGCTGTCCGTCTCGACGCGGGCACCGACGGTCGATGGCTCGAGGCCCGCAGTTTCTGCGTACTCGCTGAGCGTCAGTTCGACGCAGCGCTCGATGAGCGTCGTGTCGGCTTCGGGTTCGCCCGCGATGGCCGCATCGATGTCTCCATCGTCGGCGAGGTCGACGGTAGCTGTCGTCTCGAGGTCGATCGCAAAGGCAGAGCCCGTTCCGGTCGCGAGTGCGTTCAGAACCGTTCCGGCTGCCGGAGCGACGGCGCGGCCGTCCATACTCGCACACTCTCAAAGCGTCTATTTACGGCTGACGGTCTCGACAACGCTGTGCAGTCGTATTCAAATTCGGGCACGAGCGGCTGCGGACGGTCGATGAGTGACAGCAGTCACTCTCCGTGCCGGACGACAGAACGGACCGTTTTTCCGAGAACCGACCGAATAGCCACCCAATGAGTGCACGCAACAACGTCGCGCCGAGTACGATCGGTGTCGATTTCGTCGAGGGCGGCGTCGTGGTCGAGTACCTCGACGGGCGAGACGTCTTCTATCATGGCCCGCCAAAACCCGTCGAGAACGCGATTAAAACGCCTCCCGGCAAGGAAGTGCACGTGCTCGTCACCGATCCCGACGGCATCGAGGGCGTGATGACCTACGTCAACGACAGAAACACCCACGACGACATCCTCGAGGCGACGGGCGTCGGCCGCGTCATGCTCGAGGAAGACGACGAGGAGGAACTGTTTCCGGGCGTGGCAGTCTCGACTGAGGCGTACTCAATTCGCGTGGAGGCCGACCTCTCGCTCGTCGACGGCCGGGTGTTCGTCTTCGCCGAGGACGAGTTGAGCGAGCACGCGTACGAACTCGTCGAAGACGTCGAGGATGAACGAAACGACGCGAGCACCGAGGCGAGAAGCACGAAGGCCGGTGAGCACGCCGACGCAGAGACACCGGACGGTGACTAACCGATGCCGCTACAGAAACCGTGGCGCGACCTCGAGCGCGGGACTCTCTCGAGCGTTCCCGATCGACCGGGAATCTACGAACTGGGCGATGGCTCGGGGACGGTGCAGTCAGTGGGTCACGGCGTCCTTCGTGACGAAGTGAAGACGGCCCTGGCCTACGGCGACGCCGAGTCCGTTCGCTGGGAAGAGACGCACACGCTCGAGCAGGCTGAATCGCTCGCCGACGAGCACCGCGAGCGACTCGAGTAGCGGTCGACGGAGTGAATTTGCCCTCACTGAATGTACGTGGGTTCGGAAGCGTCACACCGTTTTTCGTGCTCCGATGCGTCCGATTTATCGTCGAAGAGGAGTCCGCAGTCCTCACACTCCCACCAGATACCGTCGTCGCGCTGGCTTTGAGCGACCATATGATAGCATACACCACGAAGGACAAAATGCGTTTCTCCGATCGTGAACACACCACAGCGAGGGCAACGTAACCACGGAAAGTCCGACTCAGTACGTTTGTGGCGGCCGCTCGAGAATCTCGAAGATCTCCGTCGCACGAAACTCCTTGTTGCGCTCGTTCCCCGTGACTTCTTCTAAGACGCCGTCATCCTCGAGTGCGTCGACCGCACGGTAGGCTGTCGAGCGCTCGATATCGAGTGCGTCCGCAACTGTTTTCGTCGTTACGTAGGGTCGTTCGAAGAGTCTACACGCTAAGCGGTTTTTCGCGTACTGGACGCCGCCGTACTCGTCCTCGTAACGACGCCGCAGCCGAGCGAGTGCGAGCGTACGATCGACAGACTCCTCGGCTTGTTGGGCAACCCCTTCGACGAAAAACGAGAGCCACGCTTCCCAGTCGCCACGGACTCGAACCGCCTCCATTCGATCGACGTACGCGGCTTTGTTCCGATTGAAGTACTCGCTGAGGTAGAGATTCGGTAACTCGAGCAGACCGTTGTCGTACAACTGGAGAGTGATGAGGAGGCGACCGAGACGGCCATTCCCATCGCCATACGGATGGACTGTCTCGAATTGGTAGTGAAAGAGGGCGATATCGACGAGTGGGTGATAGCTGCCGCCAGTTCGGTAGTACGTTACCAGCGCGTCCATTAGCCCGTTCACTTCACCTGGTACCGGAGGGAGAAAGCTTCCGAGATTGTTTGGAACGGTCTTGTATGCACCAATCGTCTCCGTATCGACGCGGTCATCCGGGACACCCGTGAGCAGCGTCTCGTGAAGATCGTGAAGAAGCGAAACAGAAATATTGTTACCGTCGTTGAGTGCCTCAATACCGTCTCTGACGGCCTGCTCGTAATTGAGGACCTCCCGTGTATCCTTCGTCTCGGCTCGGCTAGAGGGGGATTCGGAATGATTTTCGACCGCAGTTTCGTCGAGGGTGTGCGTTTCGAGGCTGTAGAGGGCGTTGTAGTCGATATCTGCACCCTCAATTTCGGCTGATTCCATCGCTTCCTTCCGAAGGAGCGAAGTGTAGAGGACAGGTGGGAAGTCGAGTTCGAGGCTGATGCCGCTTAGTTTCCCGAGCCAGAACGTAGCGTCGGCCAGCAGGTCGTACACGTCTGCATCGACGGCAAGTTCTCGAGAGGGTGGGAGCGGATCTGGTCGATAATATGGCTTTCTCCCATAAGAGACCAATTTCCCCGGCGCAGTATCTTCGATTTCGATGTCCCTCATGCACGTGTTTACCCCATATACACCCAGTTAGATGAATCTGACGCACCGAATGCAAACATAGCCACTAAAGGGGACTGTGCTGTGTATCAGTAGCTTCGTACGCAACAGTAGTCAAAATCGACCGCCCAATTCTCACACCGCTGCGTGAATACCACTCCCTCTCCCGAACGAGAATAGCCGGAGAAGTGACTTTCACGAGATTGACTCGAGGAGACGACTCAATCCTCGAGTTCAGTTAGCTCCTCGACGTCGGGAATCTTCTCGCTGGCGGTCGTGATCTGCTTCATTCGCTGTTCGTGCTTGTTGTAGGCGTACTCCGAGAGGTCCGTCGGGCTCGGACCCGGCCCTCCCGAGGAGCTCGCGCCGTCGTCGGTCACGAGACTCTTCTGAACCAGGGGGACCAGCTCGCCGACCGTTTCGCGCAGGAGGTCGGCTTCAACCTCGCCGTCGATGACGAGTGACTTGAGCTGTGCCATGCCGAACCCGACGTGGCGACCCTCGTCGCTGCGGATCAGCTTGAGTCCCTCGACCAATCCCGGGAGGTCGGGCAGTTCGGGCTCGTTTGTGCCGTAGGCGAGCGTGAGGCCGTAGTATCCGGTCTGGGCGAGAATGCCCTCGATCGTCAGGTGGTAGTGACAGTGTGCCTTCGCCCGATTTTCGGCCGAATCGTCCTCGAGCAGGCGCGCCATCGCTCGTTCGTTTCGCTCGAAGAGTTCGTCGTAGGGTTCGTTGAACCACTTCTCGTCGCTCGGCGAGGAGAGCGACTGGCCGCGACGCTCTTCTTCGGCGTGGATGACCTCGCGCCAGTATCGATCGAAGAAGTCCGTGTGTTTGGACTCCTCGTAGAGTTGCGTCGTGATGAACATCTGGTCGCCGATATCGTCGAGCGCGACCGCGAGCGGCGCGAGGTCTTCGGTCACCGACTCTTCGCCGGCACCGAAGAGCGCGAGCGACTCCTTGAGCGCCTCGAACGCGACGTCGTGAAGTTCGGTGATCTCCTCGCGGTCCGTCTCGAGGTCGATCTCGTGGGGATCCCAGTGTTTCTCGACGGCGTTTCGGTAGTACCGGTGGGGTCGAACGGTGTGATCGAGTTGCATCTCGGGGCGGCTGTCAGTTGCCATCGAGTCACAGGTACGGCCGACGCGCCGTTGAGGATATCTCTCATACAGTAGGGTGTTTAAGTAAGGAGTGCGACGGGTGTCGTATGGGGCTCATCGCGGAGTTTCGCTTGACGTCGCTGGAACTCCCTCTGACGAATGCTGTCGCCGCGGTACCGGCAGTGACGGTCTACATCGAACGACTCCTCGTCGTCGATCCCGACCGTCCCGTCGCCGTCTGTCGCGTCGTCGACGACCCTGACGACGAATTTCGGGACGCAGTGACAGCCGATCCCACAGTCGCCGACGCCGTTGCCATCGACGATGCGGACGAACACGCCCGTTATCGAATCGAACTCCGCGACCCGCCGGTTCCAATCTACCGCAAGTACATCGAACTCGGCACCATTCCGCTTGGCGGCATCGTCACCGTCGACGGCTGGTGGGCTCGCGCCCGATTCCCCGACCGGGACGCGCTCGCCGCCTACCGAGAGTTCTGTCTCGAGCGAGGCGCGACGTTCCACCTCGAGCGACTGACTCGAGAGTCCGCTGCCGACGATCCGCCGTTTTCGCTCACGAACGAGCAGTACGATGCACTCGTCGCAGCTCGGGATATCGGCTATTTCGAAGTCCCTCGCGCAGCGTCGACGGAAGCTGTCGGCGAGCAACTGGGGATATCCGGCCCGTCAGCGTCCGAACGCATCCGGCGTGGAATCGACCGGTTGCTCGAGAACGCGTTGTAACTCGCGAGGGAGACGCCCGGTCACCGAACAGCCCCTCGAGCGAGAGTGCGCTGACAGGACAATTCTCAAGGTGGCTCACACGAAAGGAACGCGTATGAGTCAGGCGGATTCGGACGGCGTGTCGCTGACTGTTCGTGCTGCTGAAAAGCGAGACGCCGGGCGAGGTGTCGCGCGAATCCCGGAGTTAGCACGTCGACAGCTCGGGGTGTTGAGCGGCGATACGGTCGTCATCGACGGCGAAAAGGCGACCGTCGCGAAGATGTGGCCCGCGGATTCCGCCGTCCCTGAAAACGTCATCCAGATCGACGGCGACACGCGGGCGAACGCCGGCGCACACGTCGGCGACACGGTCACCGTCCGCACGAAGGATACGTCGACCATCGCCGAAGCGCGTCGAGTCACACTCGTCCCGCCGCCGACGTTCACCGCGAATCAACAGCAGATCGCCGAGCGAAAAGCCGCCAAAACCCTCCGAAATCGGCCGGTTCGTGCCGGCGAGCAGATCCGTCTCGAGGGGCTCGGACAGGAACCGTTCAAGGTCACCGACACCGACCCGGACGGCGACGTTCGGATTACCAGCACGACGACGATCAGAATCGCCGGCACCGGCTCGAGAGGGGGCCGGAAGTCGGAAACCGGAAGCGCGTCGGCGAACCAGTCCTCGAGCGACACCGACTCGGGCACGACGACGTCCGATTCGCGTTCGTCGACGACCACCGAAACGGAACCCGCCTCCGGCGTCACGTACGAGGATATCGGCGGCCTCGACGAGGAGCTCGAACTCGTCCGGGAGATGATCGAACTCCCGCTTTCGGAGCCCGAACTCTTCCAGCGACTCGGCGTCGAGCCGCCCTCCGGCGTCTTGTTGTACGGCCCGCCCGGAACCGGAAAGACCCTGATCGCTCGCGCGGTCGCCAACGAGGTCGACGCCCACTTCGAGACGATCTCCGGCCCGGAGATCATGTCGAAGTACAAGGGAGAGTCCGAAGAACGCCTGCGAGAGGTCTTCGAGACGGCCGAAGAGAACGCTCCGACGATCGTCTTCTTCGACGAGATCGACTCCATCGCAGGCGCTCGCAACGACGAGGGCGACGCCGAGAACCGAATCGTCGGCCAGTTGCTGACGCTGATGGACGGCCTCGACGCTCGTGGCGAGGTGATCGTCATCGGCGCGACGAACCGCGTCGACTCGATCGATCCGGCACTCCGGCGGGGCGGGCGCTTCGACCGCGAGATTCAGATCGGCGTCCCCGACGTCGACGGGCGAACGGAGATTCTCGAGGTGCACACGCGTGGGATGCCACTCGCGGACGACGTCAGCACCGAGAAAATCGCGCGCCGAACGCACGGCTTCGTCGGCGCGGACTTAGACGCCGTCGCGAGCGAGGCCGCGATGGCCGCGATCCGCGACCGGCCGACCGACGCGGACGAGCGCGACGAGTGGAACCGAGATCCGACGGTGACGAAACGCCACTTCGACAGCGCGCTCGCGTCCGTCGAACCCTCGGCGATGCGCGAGTACGTCGCCGAATCGCCGAACACCGATTTCGACGCCGTCGGTGGACTCGAGGACGCGAAGCAGATCCTCCGCGAGTCCGTCGAGTGGCCCCTCACGTACGATCGGCTCTTCGAGGAGACGAACACCGAACCGCCCTCCGGCGTGTTGTTGCACGGCCCGCCCGGAACCGGGAAGACGCTCCTCGCGAGGGCGCTCGCGGGTGAGACCGACGTCAACTTCGTTCGCGTCGATGGCCCCGAAATCATCGATCGATACGTCGGCGAGAGCGAGAAGGCGATCCGAGAGGTGTTCGAACGGGCACGGCAGGCCGCCCCCTCCATCGTCTTCTTCGACGAAATCGACGCCATCACGTCCGCACGCGGCGACGGCAACGAGGTCACCGAACGCGTCGTCTCACAGCTCCTGACCGAACTCGACGGCATGCGAGAGAACCCGAATCTGGTGGTGCTCGCCGCGACGAATCGCAAGGACCAGATCGACCCCGCTCTGCTCCGGCCGGGTCGACTCGACACCCACGTGCTCGTCCCCGAACCCGGACAGGCGGCTCGAGAGAAGATCCTCGAGGTCCACACCCGCGGGAAGCCACTCGCCGACGAGATCGACATCGAAGAACTGGCGAGCGAACTCGAGGGCTACACCGGCGCGGACCTCGAGGCGCTGGTGCGAACCGCCTCGATGAAGGCGATTCGGGAAGTCGCGGACCAGTACGATCCCGAAACGGCGAACGAGAAGGCCGGGGAAGTGGTCGTCGAACGCCGGCACCTCGAGGCGGCTCGAGAGAACGGGAAACCGACGCAGTAGGACGAACGAAATCGGTTTACCCACACCGCCGTTAGCCTCGAGCAGTGACCGACGAGAGTGCCGACGAGTCCCCGAAGCAGCCGCTGAGTGAGTCACAGGAGCAGCCGACCGACGAGAGTGCCGACGACGAAAGCGCAGCCGAAACGTTCTCGCTCGCGGATTTTCACGACGCCTCCCAGGAAGCCGGGCGGCCCGTCCTCACCGCCGCGGCCGCCGCTCGAGCGCTCGAGATCACGCAGGACGAAGCCCGCGAAGGACTCGAGGCGTTGACAGCGCACGGAGACGTCGAGCGACTGTCCGTCGAACCCGATCCGGTCGTCTGGTACCCGAGCGAACTCGAGGACCTGACCGACCGAGAGCGCGTCGTCGTCTTCCCGAAGCGACGCGAGGTGATCGTGGATCGGCCCGACCAGTTCACCCGCGCACAGTTAGCGCAGTTCGCACACCTCGCGGACGGCAACGGCGAGCAGGGCTATCGATACGTTTTGCGTGCCGAAGACATCTGGCAGGCACCCCACGACACGTTCGAGGGGCTCTGTCGAACGATGCGCCAGGCGCTGGGCCAGCGATCCGAACCGCTCGAGGAGTGGGTCGAGAGCCAGTGGGATCGCGCCCACCAGTTCCGGCTGACGACGCACGAGGACGGCTACACCGTGCTCGAGGCCAAAAGCCCCGAAGTGATGGGCAACGTCGCACGCCAAAAGCTGGACGAAGAGCACGTTCACGCACCGATTTCGGACACCGAGGACTGGGTTCGAGAGGGGGCCGAAGCCGCGATCAAACGGCTGCTCTACGAAGCCGGCTATCCGGTGCAAGACCACCGGGAACTCGAGTCCGGCGAGGACCTCTCGATCGACCTCGAAATCGAGTTACGAGGGTACCAGCAAACGTGGATCGATCGATTCGCGGAGAGCGGCGAAGGCGTCTTCGTCGGCCCGCCCGGCAGCGGCAAGACGGTCGCCGCGATGGGAGCCATGGCCCACGTCGGTGGCGAGACGCTCGTCCTCGTCCCCAGTCGCGACCTGGTCCGTCAGTGGGCCGACGCCGTCGTCGAGTACACCTCGCTTAAGCCCGAACAGGTCGGGCAGTACCACGGCGGCCGGAAGGAAGTTCGTCCGGTGACGATCGCGACGTACCAAATCGCCGGCATGGACCGCCACCGCTCGCTGTTCGACGACCGACAGTGGGGCCTCGTCGTCTTCGACGAGTGCCAGCACGTGCCCTCGGACATCTACCGGCGGAGTACCCACCTGCAGTCGCGCCACCGTCTCGGCCTCTCGGCCAGCCCGATTCGCGAAGACGACCGACAGACCGAGATCTTCACGCTCGTCGGGCCGCCGATCGGCACCGACTGGGAGGCCCTCTTCGAGGCCGGGTTCGTCGCCGAACCCGAACTCGAGATTCGCTACGTCCCGTGGGGCGACGACGAACAGCGAAACGCCTACGCCTCCGCCGACGGCCGAGAACGGTACCGGATCGCCGCGAAAAATCGCGGAAAGGTCGACGACGTTCGCTACCTTCTGTCGGCGCACCCCGACGCCAAGGCGCTCGTCTTCGTCGACTACCTCGAGCAAGGTCGCGACCTCGCGGCTGCACTTGACGTTCCGTTTCTCAGCGGCGAAACGCCACACCACGAGCGCCGACGCCGACTCGAGGAGTTCCGGACGAACGAACGCGACGTGCTCGTACTCTCGCGAATCGGTGACGAAGGGATCGACCTCCCGACGGCCGACCTCGCCATCGTCGCCTCCGGACTCGGCGGCTCTCGACGGCAGGGAACCCAGCGCGCCGGACGAACGATGCGCCCCGCCGGTGGTGCACTCGTGTACGTGCTCGCGACGCGAGGGACGCGAGAAGAGGACTTCGCCCGCAAGCAACTCCAGCACCTCGGTCGCAAGGGCTTGACGGTCCGCGAGCAAACGCTCGAGCAAACGGAATCCGAATCGGAGGAAAAAGGGGAGTAACCGTCGCGTAAGGCTAGCCGTCGACGACGCGTATCCACCTACTCGTCTCGAGCCTCGAGAATCTCCTCGATCAGCCCGTCCGTATCCGCGGCTGCGTACCGGAATACGGCATCGTAGAACTCCCGGCCAGTCAGGTTCCGAACGTCGTGTTGGGTTCGCAGTTGCGCGTCGACGAGCGCGCGGGCGTCCTCGAGTTCCTCGAGCGTTTCCGGGCGCACGTAGACGGTCTTCTTCTTGGTCGCGTCGAAGGGGAACGCGCTCGGATCGTTCGAGTCGCTCGAATTCGCACCCTCGTCTGCAGTGTCGGTGTCATCAGCGGAATCGTCCACCTCGGTATCAGTGTCGGCGTCGTCAGCGGAATCGTACTCGACCGTTTCCGAAGTAGATTCACTGCTCGAGTCGTCAGCCGACGGTTCGGTTTCCGATTCCGCTTCGGGTTCCGCACTCGAGCCCTCGTCGTCGACCGCCTCGCCTAATCCGGCGAAGCGGTTGTCCTCAGGCATCGTCGACACCTCCGCATTCGACGACCGCCGCCAGTTCGTCGAGGCGGTCCAGCATATCGCTCTCCGGGTCGTGTGCGGCGAGTGGAACGCCTTCACGCCACGCGCGTCGGAACGCGATTCGTTCGCGTATCCCCGGCCCGGGTGAGTCCGGGTCGTCGAAGTGCGCCGAGCGAGCGAACTGTGGCAGGAACTCGCCGAACTGTGAACCCTCGAGGTCACCGATGATCCGCTTTTCCTCGTTGTCGCCGGCCAGCGAGTTCGGAACGATCGCGAGGATATCGAGATCGATCTCCTTGCGAATCGGGCCGATCTGTTGGGTGTACATCCGTTCGAAGCCGCTGACGCTCGGTTCGCTCATCCGCAGGGGGACGATGACGTTTTGCGTCGAAATCAACGACGCGTCAGCCAGCGGCCCGAGGTTCGGTGGCGAGTCGACGACGACGTAATCGTACTCGTCGCCGAGAACGGGATCGATGATCTCGTTTCTGATCCACAACTCGCCGAACGTCGCACTCCGGATGCTGTTCTCGACGCTATCGAGATCCTCGTGGGCCGGCAGGACGTCGAACGAGTCGACGGAGTAGATAACGTCCTCGAGCGCCGTCTCGGTTCCGTCCTCGAGCACGTCGCCGATGTGCTGGGAGGCGGTGTACGCATCGCTCAGGCCGACGCCCTCGGTTGCGTTACCCTGTTGGTCGAGATCGACGAGCAGGACGTCGTTCGATCGGTTGGCGAGTCGTTCGGCGAGATTGATCGCGAGCGTCGTTTTGCCAACGCCGCCTTTCTGGAGGGCGACGCTGACGGCACGTGGGGTCGTTGTCATTGCTGAGAGCACCTCTGTCGCCGTCTCCACTGGCGCGACCGGCGCGGGCGAAACTGCGTACACGTCCGAGACGGTTTCAAACGTGTTCGAAGTCCACACTGTCCGAGACGTCTACACTGTGTACGCCGTTTCACTGGCCCACACCGTGTGCACGGTTTGAGCGGTGTGGACGGCTCAGACGGTCCGCAAGCAGGCCGGGGTCCGACCAACGGTAGATGGACAGGCGAGTTGGAACGTCCGGCTCGTGTGGACGGTTCGAACTTCGCACACTGTTCGAGCGGCGTACACAGTGGACAAGTTCCACACAGTGTAGAATGTGTGTAACGATTCCAACGACGATCCGAGTTGGATCTGATCGTCCAAATACGGTGGCGTGAGCCCGTATACCATCTTCGCTGTGTACACAGTGTGAACATCGTTCGGTGGTCGCTAGATTGTGGGCGCGTGGACACGGCGAGTGTCACGTCTATCATCCGACCATCGTGACTTAACAGTAGCGGAACGTTTACACGTTTCACACATTCTACACAGTTCACCGGTGAGTGAGACGAGGGAGTGTTTAGACAGTGTACAATGTGTGAACTGTTTGGACTTCGTCCGTATGGAGGAGAGTGAGTGTCGAGAGAATCGAAGACAGTCCACAGCGTTCAGAATGTTTGAACTGTTTACACAGTGTGGACCGTTTTCGAGGTTGACAACGTCCAAAGAGTGGAGACAGTGAAAACGGTTCGGTGTTCGGGCTCACACCAATCAATGCGTTGCCCAGCCGATCCAACTATACAGCGTACACCGTCCAAACAGTGTAGACATTTCTCGAGGTGTACACTCCGTAGACGGTGTAGACGGTATCCACTGTACACGAATCGTACAATATCGGGACACGGTGGGCGAACTAAGTCGCGTACACAGCAACAGTGGCGGACACAGTTCACACAGTTTACACAGTGTGGATAATGGACACCGTGTGAACAGTCTACTCGAACGAACGAGGGGCGAGACGAGAAAAGTACTCGAGTCGAGCGACTCACGATCAACAGCTGTGGAACCGTCTAGAATGTAGTGGTGATGTGGACAGTGCAAACGGTATGAACATTCTACACAGTGTGTTTGGTGACGTTGGAACGCACCGCAATTCGAGTGCAGACACCCGAAATCAATCGCGACTCGAGGCCAATATTCAAGGCCCAGTATTCAAAGTGTACGTGTATATGATTATATCGCACACGAGACGAGAGGTGAGTCGGTGAGCGACCAGCGGGAAATCCTCGTCGGCGAAACGGCCGACAGTTCGGATCTCCAACTCCCGGTCGTCGAACTTCTGACTGGCCGTGGATTCGTCACCGGAAAATCGGGTTCCGGAAAGTCCAATACGGCGTCGGTGATCGCCGAAGAGTTACTCGAGGCGGGATTTCCACTTCTCATCGTCGACACGGACGGCGAGTACTACGGGCTCAAAGAGGAGTACGAGATGCTCCACGCGGGAGCCGACGAAGAGTGTGACATCCAGATCGGCCCGGAACACGCCGAACAGATGGCGACGCTGGCACTCGAGGAGAACGTTCCCGTCATCCTCGACGTGTCGGGGTACCTCGACGAAGACGTCGCGGACGAACTGCTCCGAAAGATCGCTCGGCAGTTGTTCGTCAAAGAGAAGAAGATGAAAAAGCCGTTTCTCCTGGTCGTCGAGGAAGTCCACGAGTACATTCCGGAGGGTGGGGGCGTCGGCGAAACGGGGAATTTGCTGATCAAAATCAGTAAGCGAGGACGCAAACACGGGCTGGGAATTCTCGGCATCAGTCAGCGTCCGGCGGACGTCAAGAAGGATTTCATCACGCAGGCGAACTGGCTCGTCTGGCACCGGCTGACGTGGGACAACGACACGAAAGTCGTCGGCCGGATCATCGACACCGAGTACTCCGAACTCGTTTCGGATCTCAACGACGGACAAGCGTTCGTCCAGACGGACTGGACCGAGCGGGACGTGCGAAAGGTCCAGTTCCGACGCAAGCGGACGTTCGACGCCGGTGCGACACCCGGGCTCGACGACTTCGAGCGGCCGGAACTCAAGTCGGTCTCCGATGCACTCGTCGGTGACCTTCAGCACATCTCCGAACGAAAGGAACGCGAGGAAAATCGGGTCGTCGAACTCGAGAATGAACTCGAGAAGAAAGAAAAACGGATCGAGACCCTCGAGGACGAACTCGAGTCGGCACGCGACGTCTCGAGTGCGGCGAAGCAGATGGCAGACGCGCTGACGCGAAAGGAGACGATGCAGACCCAACTCGGTGGTGGTGGGAACGACGAAGAGATGCGTCGGTTGCACGAGGAGATCGTCGACCTCGAGACCGAGCGAGACGAGCTCGCGGAGACGGTCGAAGCGCGCGAGGAGCGAATCGAAACGCTCGAGCAGACGCTCGAGTCTCGAACGGACGCGGTGGAACGACTCCGCGAGGCGAACGACCACTTACAAGATCGCGTGCGCGACCTCACGCACAAACGCGAGCGCAGCGAGCAGGTGGCGAACGCCGAGACGGACGAGGCCGAATCGGAGATCGTGTTGGCAGACGGCGACGACATCGAATTCGGGTACACGTCGGTCGAGCCCCAATCGAGCGCAGAGGACCCCGAGGAGATCACCACCGCGACACCACCGGAACCACCCGAAGCGGTTTTCGAAGGCGAGTGGATCGACGAGACGCTCGAGCGAGTGGCCGATCAATCGCAGTGTTCGGTGACGACGGCTCGCCGGGCGCTCGTCGTGTTGGCTCGAGCGGATCCACTCGAGTCGAAAGCAGTCGCCGGTGCGGTCGGTCGATCGACGGTTGCAGTCCAGGGGATGCTTTCTGAGTTGCGAACCGAGGGGCTGCTCGATCGGCCGGCGGAACGAACCTACACGCTCAGTGCGGACGTTCGATCGAAACTGCACACGATGGCGAGCGAGGAGTAACGCTGGGACGCGAACGACTAGTGCAACTGCTCACCGACGACGTCGATCGACGTCGGGTCGATGTGTTGGTGGACGGGAAGGACCACGACCTCACTGGCGAGTCGAGAAGACAGTTCGTAGGTAGGGTCGTTTTCGACGGTACTCGAGAGCCGCGGCCAGGTGTGTGCGCCACCGACGCCGGCTTGCTCGAGCGTGTCGAGGAGTTGCGCTGGGTTCGGCGTTCGAACCGGGAACACCTGCGGGCAGAGCCCATTGGGAAGTGACTCGAAGAGGACGTCGACGTCGGATCGGTGATCGAACAGTCGGAGCCAGGCCCGGTAGTTCGCCCGCCGAGAAGCGCGGATCGAGTCGGGGTTCGCCTTCTCGATAACGCGCGCTGAGAGTTTCGACATGGTCGTTTTGCTGGCTTCGTAGCGGGCGCTCGGATCCGGACTGACCGACGAGTGACCCGCGACGAGCGTATCGACCGACTGTCGCACGACGGTGCTCTTATTGAGCAAATCGAGTGCGAACGATTTGGCGATGAACTGGTAGTCGGACAACCGAAACGTCTCTGAAACGCCGGCGAGCGAGGACGGTTCGAGCGCGTCGGCGACGGCGTCGGTGTTACAGTAGAGCACCGAGCCGTTCGGGATCGGGAGGATCTTCCAGAGACTCGTGATGCCGAGGTCGCCGCGAGTACCGAGTAACGTCCCATTGTCGACGCTCAGCGGCGCGTGGGCGTTGTCGTCGATGTGGTAGCAGTCGTACTCCTCGAGCAACGCGGTGAACTCCTCGAGTCCCGGTTGTGGGAACCCGAAGTAGTTGACCGACATGACTGCGGCCGTCTCGTCGTCGAGGCGTCGTTCGACGTCGGCCAGATTCGGTGCGAGGGTCTCCTCGAGGCGGTAGTATCTGATCTCGAGGCCGAGTTCCTGAAACGGCTCGCAAACGGCGTCTGGAAGGTACGCCGGAATGAGCACGTTTTCGCCGGGCTCGACGAGTCCGGCGAGTCCGTCGCGGAGGGCAGATTTGCCGGAGCCGTAGGGCGTCATCGCGTTCGCGTGGTGATCGAGGAAGGACTCGATACCGGCCGGTCGGGGCTCGGAAAGCGACCAGACGAACAACGATGGACTCTCACTGATCATCTGTGTACCATCCACGAGAGTATGTGTCTACCAACACAGTTTCCGGATCGAGAACTAGACGAAGAGAGGTTTAGTGATTTGGACGTTACTGGTGGTTGGACGGGCGAAAGGCACTGATTACTGATAACGGGTAGGAGTCGCTTTTGTTCGGTAACACAACGACAGTCACGGCTTACATGAAAACAACAGTCAAATAACAAAAACGGGGTGGGATGTCATAGACGTGTATGGACGATTCGACGGACGACAGAGACATGCAATTACTGGTAATTGGACTCGATGCTGGCTGCCGGTCGATTCTCGGCCCGCTGTGTGAAGACGGGAAGATTCCAACGCTGGCGGACCTCATCGACCGAGGGACCAGCGGCCCGCTCGAGTCACAGATCCCACCCTGGACGGCCAGCGCCTGGCCGTCGATGTACACGGGGAAAAATCCCGGCAAACACGGCGTGTACGACTTTCTCTCGTTCGACGGCTACGAGTGGGACGTAGTGAACGCGACCTACGTCCGAGAACGACCAGTCTGGGAGTTGTTGAGCGAGCACGGCCGCTCGAGCGTCGTCGTCAACGTGCCGGTGACGCACCCGCCCCGGGAGTTCGACGGGGCGCTCATTCCGGGAATGACCGCGCCGGAAGACCCGCCGTGTCACCCAGAGGGGATTCTGGAGGACGTTAAACTCGCGTGCGACGACTACCACGTCTATCCACAGAGCACGGACGCGCCGGAGCAATCCATCGAGGGCTACGAACGGACGATCGAGTGCCGAGGTGAGGCGTTTCAGTACCTCTGCCGGCGGGAGAACCCCGACTTCGGCTTCGTCCAGTTCCAGCAGACGGACACCGTTTTCCACGAGCGACCGGGTGACAAAGCAGCGATCGAAGCCGTCTATCAGGCCGTCGACGAACAGGTGGCGGACATCCTCGAGACGACCGATCCGAAGAACGTGCTCGTGGTCAGCGACCACGGAATGGGCAAAATTACGGGAACGGAGTTCCGCGTCAACGAATTCCTGCGAGATCACGGCTACCTCGAGGCCAAGAAAGGCGGCGACGGGATGCCCAACTGGTCGAAAGCCTGGGAGAACGACCTTCTCGAGGGGGAAGACGCCGGCAAGCACGACGATGGTTCCCTCGCGACCGTCATGAACGTTGCCGCGAAGGCCGGGATCACGACTCAGCGAATCGCGAACGCACTCGATACGGTCGGCCTCAAGGAACCGATCGGGAGACGAGTTCCCAACGAGATGATTCGTGCGGCGAGCGAGCAGGTCGACTTCCCCGAATCGAAAGCCTACGTTCGCTCGAAGAGCGAACTCGGTATCAGGATCAATCTCGAGGGACGAGAGCCAAACGGGCAGGTGGCGCCCGACGAGTACGACGAGGTTCGCCAGGAGCTCATCGACTTACTCTCGGACGTGAGGACGCCCGACGGCGAGGCGATGTTCGAGGTGGTCGCACCACGAGAACTGTACTTCGACGGACCGCATTTCGAGGACGCACCCGATATTCTCACCGTCCCGGACGACTTCGACAACGCGATCGTCGCCGACGTCGGGATGGACCACTTCGGCGAGCCGATGGAACCCTGGAACCACAAGCAAACCGGATTCGTCGCGGCGACCGGTGAGGACTTCAAGGACGGAGCCTCGCTCGAGGAGGCGACGATTTTCGACGTCGCGCCGACGATCTGTACGCTGTTCGACGTGCCGATCGACGTCGAAATGGACGGCGTTCCACTGCCGGTCGTTGAGGGGAGCACGGAGGAATCGTATCCTGAGTACGAACCCGACCCGATCAGCGCGACCGACGACGCCGCGGTCGAAGACCGACTCTCCGATCTGGGGTATCTCTAACGATGGCTATCGAAGTGACGACACTCGACCCACGAACCGACGCGGACGAGTGGAACCGCTACGTCGAGCGATCGGCGGGGACGAATCCGTTCTTTCGGGCGGAAGCGCTCCGACTACAGGCGGATGACACGGGATCCGACGTCCACCTGCTGGCCGGATTCAAAGGCCAGGAATCCGTCGGACTGTTTCCGGTCTTCGAATACGCGAAGGGGCCGATTACCGGCGTCTTCTCGCCAGCACCGCACTCGTGGTCGTGTTATCTCGGCCCGGCGATGGTCAACGTCGACAAGCTCAAACAGCGAAAGGCCGACCGACGAACGAAACGGTTTCTCGACGGCTGTCTCGAGTGGATCGATCGCGAGATTTCACCGCTGTACACGAAGTTCGTCGCCTCGGCGGAGTTCGACGACGTTCGGCCGTTCATCTGGAACGGCTACGACGTGAAACCGGGGTACACGTACATCGTCGACCTCGAGGGATCCGAGGAGGACCTGTTGAATCGCTTCAGCAGTGACGCGCGAAGCAACGTGCGCAACGCCGACGAAGACGCCTACGTGATCGAGGAAGGAACGAACGACGACGTCGAGCGGATCGTCGAACAGGTTGCGAATCGGTACGAAAGCCAGGGCCAGTCGTTCAGACTCACCCCGGAGTTCGCCCGCTCGGTTCACGAGCAACTCCCCGACGGCGCGATTCGGCCCTACGTCTGTCGCGTCGACGGCGAGTTCCTCGGCGGGATTCTCATCGCCGAATCGAAGACGACCCGCTATCGCTGGCAAGGGGGCGTCAAGCCCGACACCGAGGTCGACTTGCCGATCAACGACCTCCTGGATTGGCACGCGATGCGAGACGGCCTTCGGGACGGCCTCGAGACGTACGATCTCGTCGGGGCCGGCGTTCCGAGCATCAATCGCTACAAGGCGAAGTTCAACCCACGACTCGAGACGCACTACGAAATTACGTCGGGAGCGTTCGGGGTGGACTTCCTCGTCGATCAGTATCAAAAACACCGCTAACGTCGAACCGCACTCGAACAATCCAACCAAGCCCGTAAATCAGAGGTGCTAGCATTCGCTTCCCGAGAACTCCATACCCGTTCCGGTCGGGGTAGAGACGTCTGGATGTCGTATTCGGAAGAAGAGATTATTGTCGGCGTTATCACTTTTGTTGCACGTTACCTCGAAGGCTTCTTCGAACGTCTCACCTGCGACCTCCACCTCAGCAGTAATCACGTCACCGTTGGTAACTTCTGCGACGTTTTCGAAGTCTAACGCGGTATATTCGTCGTCGCCACGAGGGGCAATATCTACCGCACCGTCAGTGAGGAGCGTATCGGAGTCATCCCAGACAGCAAATTCGACGTAATAGTGCTGATCACGCAGATTGACAATAGCAAAATGGAACGGGCCCGGATTTTCACCGATGGAACTGCAGCCAGCCGTTAGAAGGACACTCGACCCCGCTATTTGTTGGAGGATTTGGCGGCGGTTCATATATTTGCATTCTATCAAATAAGGAAACTTTACATTCCCGATTTCAATCCTATTTGAACTACGAAATTACGTCGGGAGCGTTCGGGGTGGACTTCCTCGTCGATCAGTATCAAAAACACCGCTAACCGCGGTTTCTGTTCGTGCAACCAGGAGAACGCAGTGTCGCGACCGCATCCGTCGCCGTCTTACTCGTCGATTCGATACTTCGACTGGCGAGCGTCAGCGAGCGAGACGCGACTGGTGACGAGGGCTTCGTCCTCGAGTTTGCCGAGTGCGTAACGGACAGTCCGCGGGCAGAGGCGGGATTCGGTTGCGATCTCCTCCTGAGTCATCGAACCCTCGTACTCGAGGACCTTGTAGACCAGTTTCGAACTGGGCGGGAGCTCGGATAACGGGGTTGGGTCGGCTGCGTCGGTAGCCTCACCATCCGCGTCTGTCTCGAGTTCGGGGTCGGATCCGGTTGCGCTCATCGGCCACCTCCGCGACTCCCACCGTCGATACGTGACGGTGGAGAACGGGTCGGTAGACGCCGCGTCGATGCTGGTGACCGTCGGTGCTGCTCGCTCGAAGACGGATCGCGTTGGGACGACGTCGCTTTGAGCATTCTCGCGGGTGACTATGTGAGCGGTTCGTATATACGATGTCGACAGTTCAACGAAATAGGACGTGACTAACGCGGCTTCACCACCCGTAGACGGGTGGGTAGCGTGGAGGGATCACAACTGAAGGGGTACGGAGCGAGCTCGAGGTGTCCGGTGCTCAATCTTCTTCCTCAACGAAGGCGGTTACTTCTCCATCGGATTCTAGTCGAACGGCGGCGTACGAGGTGCGATTCTCACCGGGTGTTGGAACGTCGTGGGTATCGTCCAAGACGGATTCGTCATCCACGGAAACCTGAAGGGTGAGTTCTCCCGTGGAAGTGATTTGTTCGACATCCCACTGGCTGTTGGCCACTACCGTTTTTGGCCCATATTCGCGTTCATCACCGGTAATTTCGAGTTCAACGACCACTTCGTGGCTCGTCGCTCTTTGATTCGAAAGCTGAACGAGATGATTGGGAGAAGTCGTCGAGGAGAGGGAATTAGAACAGCCCCCGATAAGTGTCGCCGCTCCGGTACCCAATCCAGTGAGGAATGATCGACGTTCCATGGGAAGCCTCTGAGAACGAGAAGTAAGTGTCTTCTGCCAAGCTGATGGACAATACGTAATCTACTGAGCGAGTGATTCACAGGTCCTGGCGAGCAACAAACCCACCACACTACAGCTATCCTCTCGGTTCAGCACCTTCCTCCTATCACCCTTCAAGAGTTCCAGTGAGGCCGATAATTAGTATCGGTTAGACCGGTTGGCCTCGAGTGACAAGTAGGTGACCAACGAGAGAACCAAGTGGGGACTGGCGAGTGGACTCGCACGGATCCCCGATTAGTTCACCGGTGAGAGTAGTCACCGGGGAAGCGACGGAGTGGAGGTGACGACGCTGGCAAACGGAGTTGCTATCGTCCGAACGACCGCGAGGGGACGGGGACGAGCGGTCGCCGGCATGGGAGAGCAGCGTCGTCGTAATCGCGAAGCGGGATCGACGACGCGTATTCGCGGATTGCCAGCGTCGGCGGGATCGATCACAGCGGTGTCACGTCAGGGACTCTGTACTGTCAGAGAGACGTTATCGGGATTCCTTCGGGATGAAATCGGACGTTTTCATCTCTCGATACGTCGCACAGTCGGGGCAGGCGTGGACCACGTCACGATTGTCGCCGAACACGCGGGAAAATTGTCGGGTGACCTGGTTCCCACAGTTGACACAGCGTGGGGAGGTCGTTTGTTGGCCAGACATCATCGGCGTCCACTTCGCGTCGGTTGGTTCCGTCGACATCATCAATTCGTAACCACAGAAGGGTATTTACTATAGACCGCATAATCTGCTTCCGACCGGATTCGTTCTTGCCTCGAGTGTGAGTAGCAGGTGATAAAAACGAAAGAGAGAATGACCGCGTTACCCCTTCGATCTGCGGAAATTCAATATTTCTATCCAGTAATGGTTCGTTTGAGTCCGTATAGATACCGAAGGCTGAGCGAACACCCCACCACTCTGGGCTCGGCAGCGAAGACGCATTTCACACTCGAGTCCGAGGCGAGAACCCGTGGCGATTGCAAGTGTCGTTCTTACGTTCATGACTATTGTTAGCACGCTTGGAGAGGGTCGACTGGACGATTGACACACCACGCGACACTCTCCGGAACAACTTCCGACACGAACGGTCGAGTCACGGTCGGGACCCGACGCGACCAACGGATCCGAAGCCATGGGGGTAGTTTCGGTTCCGACGGCGTCGGTGACTCCTTCCCGGCGGAATCAACGAGCAAACGATCCGTGTAAAACAGTTGTACGCGATCCGAACGTCCTGCGAAACAGTAGCGATAGGCGTGTTACCGTTTCACTCGTTCCACCCTCTCCCATATTCGTGCTGGCGGCCCCTCACTCGACGGTCACGCTCTTCGCGAGATTACGCGGTTTGTCGATCGGCCGGTCGAGCGCGTCCGCCGCGTAGTAGGAGACGAGTTGGAGTTGTACGTTCGCGAGCAAGCCGGCGAGATCCGGAACCGTCTCGGGAATCTCGAGGTGGGCGTCCGCCACGTCGACGGCGCGGTGGCCCTCCGGACAGACGGCGACGAGGGGAGCCCCGCGGGTCTGGGCCTCCGACGCGTTTTTCAGCGTCTTTTCGTCTTCCTCGCCGGTGAACACCGCGAACACGGGAGTTTCCGGCGTGACCAGTGCGAGCGGCCCGTGTTTGAGTTCGCCCGAGGCGAACCCCTCCGCGTGCTCGTAGGTGATCTCCTTGAACTTGAGCGCCCCCTCGAGTGCGACCGGGAAGCCGAGCCCGCGGCCGATGAAGAAGTACGACTGGCTGTCCTCGTATCGGTTCGCGATCGCCTCGGCGTCCGAGCGAACGAGGATGTCGTCGAGTGCGCTCGGCATCGTCGCGAGTTCGGGAAGGAACGTCTCGAAGTCGACTGCGGGTTCGCCGAATTGATCCTCCACGATTCGTTGGCCGAGCAGCGTGAGCATGACGGCCTGCGATGAGAACGTCTTCGTCGCGGCGACGCCGATTTCGGGGCCGGCCCGGATGAACAACGCCTCGTCGGCCGCTCGAGCAGCGGTCGAGCCGACGACGTTCGTCACGGTCACGGTGGTCGCCCCCTCGGCGGCGGCGTGGCGCAGCGCGTTCAGCGTGTCCGCCGTTTCGCCGCTCTGCGTCACTGCGACGACGAGCGTCTCCTCGTCGATCGGTGGGGCAGAAACGCTGTACTCGTTTGCGAGGAGTGCATCGGATTGGATTCCAGCCTGTTTCAACGTCAGCGAGCCGTACAACGCGGCGTGGTAGGACGTGCCACAGGCGACGAACTGGACGCTCGAGACGTCCTCGAACGTACCCGGTTCGAAATCGCCGAGCGAGATGCGGGCGTTCTCGGGGTCGATACGACCCTCGAGTGCCTGCGCTAACGCGGTTGGCTGTTCGTGAATCTCCTTGAGCATGAAATGGTCGTACTCACCCTTCCCCGCCTGCTCGGGATCCCACTCGACGGTTTCGGACTCTCGAGTGACCGGGTTGCCAGCGAGATCAGAAAAGGTCGCACCCTCGTCGTCGACGATGACGACGTCGCCGTCCTCGAGGTAGACGACGCTGTCGGTGTACTCGAGGAACGCGGGGACGTCGCTCGCGAGGAAGTACTCGCCGTCTTCGATACCGACGACGAGCGGCGAGCCCTGTCGGGCGGCGTAGAGGACGTGCTCGCCCGACAGCATGGCCGTGACGGCGTAACTTCCCTCGAGGTCGTCGATAGCCCGTCGAAATGCCGCTTCGTTGTCGAGTCCGTCGTCGAGGTAGTACTGAATGAGGTGCGGAATTACCTCGGTGTCCGTATCGCTCGTGAACGTATGGCCGTACTCGGCGAGTTCCGACTTGAGGTCGGCGTAGTTCTCGATGATGCCGTTGTGAACGACCGCCACGTCTTTCGTTTCGTCCGTATGCGGGTGGGCGTTCTCGTCGGTCGGTGGCCCGTGGGTACTCCAGCGAGTGTGGCCGATGCCGACCTCGCCTTCGATCGGAGTATCACCGATCGAGCGCTTCAGTTCGTCCACCTTTCCCGAACGCTTCTGGACGTCGATACCAGTACCATTTTGAACGGCGATACCAGCCGAATCGTAGCCGCGGTATTCGAGATTCTCGAGTCCGGTTAACAACGGCTCGAGAGCGTTTCCATCACCGACGCGGCCGATTATTCCACACATGAATAGCTCACTCTCCGAACGACTGTCCGAACACAGACGGTTCTCCAGGTGTCAGGTTGGGTTCTGCACACGGCCTCGAACGAACGCGCGTATGACACCGCAGAGCGTCTCGTGACGGTCGTGATCGTGTCATCAGTAGTCGTTCGTCCGTGGCGACTGTTCGAGTCGGCGAACGGTGCACGGACATGATACAGTGGTGCCCACCGGCACCCATTACTATAGACGGACTACTACCTGCGGTAGTTAGCCGGTAACAACCCCGTACGGGCGCTGTCTACCCCCCGTTAGCAAAGGCGACGGTAATCGGGAATACGATGATTTTGGGAAGACCCCCCATATTTCGAACTCGAAGTGTGAATTGAGCGCCCATCAGCTGGTATTAGTTCCAGTATGTAAAGCAAACAAGCGTTCAGGCAACTGATGAAAATAGCGCACGAGGGATACCACGAGCGGGACGGTCGGCGAACGCCAGCGACCACCCAGACATGCCACGATAGGTGGTGATTTTCAGGGACGTCCGAACGCGACGACGACCGAAGAACGATCTCGAGACGAACAAACGTGAACATATTTTTCCAAATGCTGTGGAAATACGCTATTTCTGCATTATTGGCAGTCGATACGAAACCAAATTGAACGCGTATCCGAATCCGCCGTTCCGAATCAGACATTTTATTACCTTTCCAGCCATTTTTTCGCGACGATTACGCTGTTACGAGCCGAAACCGCACGAAAGCTGCATCGTTTGCCGGAACTGTCGTTCGGTCCACCGGCCAAGCGATTTCGCCGCCGATGGGCCGATTACCGCACCTGTAGGCACTCACAACACCGATGAACACCCCTCTCGTCATCAATAGCTTCGACGTCCCACTCGAGGACCCAGTACTGGTCTTTACGATCGCCATGGCCGTGTTCCTCGTCGGGCCGTTACTGGTCAAGCGACTCGGTCAGCCGGGAATCGTCGGCATCGTCCTCTTCGGTGCGGCGATTGGCCCGGGTGCACTCGAGGTCGTCGAACACTCGGACGCGATCGAACTCCTCGGCGAGGTTGGTTTGATCTATCTCCTGTTCACGGTTGGACTCGAACTCGACATTCAAGGGTTCAAGGAGGCACCGGAGAACGCGGCGCTGTTCGGCTTGGCGAGTTTCTTCATCCCGTTTACGATCGGGACGGCCGCGACGCACGTTATTCTCGGCCTCGATATCTGGGCGGCACTGTTGCTCTCGTCGGTGTTCGCCTCGCACACGCTGCTCGCGTACCCGATCGTCAATCGATTAGGCGTCACGAAAAACCGCGCCGTCACGGCGGTTTTCGGTGGGATTCTCTTTACGGATACGCTCGCGCTCGTCGTACTCGCGATCGTGACCGGTGCCGTCGACGGCGGCCTCACCGTCTGGTTGTTCGTGCAGGTCATCGGCTCGCTCGCCATCCTCTTTGGGAGCGCATTGTTCGTGTTGCCGCCGGTGTCTCGGTGGTTCTTCCAGAGTTTCAGCGAGGAGAGTTACTTCGAGTTCCTGTTCGTGATGGTCGGCATCTTCGCCGCTGCGAGTCTCGCCGAACTACTCGACCTCTCTGGCATTCTGGGGGCGTTCATCGCCGGGATCGCACTCAATCAGATGATCCCACAGGGTGGCACGCTGATGAACCGAATCGAGTTCGTGGGCAACGCCTTCTTCATTCCGTTCTTCCTCTTGCACGTCGGCATGCTCGTCGATCCGAGCGTGATCCTCGACGGGCCAGAAACGCTGCAGATCACCGCGCTCATCGTCGTCGTGATGGTCCTCGGCAAAGGGGCCGCAGCGTGGCTCGTCGCCGAGATTCAGGGATACACGGCCAACGAGCGCAACGTCATCTTCGGCCTCTCCGTCGGACAGGCCGCCGCCGCACTGGCGATTACGCTCATCGGTTTCGATGCCGGACTCTTCGGTGCCGAAGTGCTCAACGCCGTCGTCCTCATGTTGCTCGTCACGGCGCTCTTGAGTCCGTGGGTGACTGAACGCGCGGCCAGAAGCGTCGCACTCGAGCGAGAGGTCGGCGACGGAGACGACAGCGCGAAAGACCCCAACATCCTGTTGCCGCTGTCACACAACGCCGAGTTACAACAGCGCCTCCTCGAGTTGTCCTTTATCCTCAAGGGCGAGCAGGGCGGTGAACCCGTCCACGTGATGACGGTCATCCAGCCAAACGGCGACCGGGCGACCGAGACGGAAGTCGCCTCCGTCTCCGAGGATCTCGAGGGGCTCGCGGCGGCAGGCAGCGCCGCCGAGGTCCCAATCGAAACCGAGACGCGCGTGAATCACAACATCGCGTCCGGGATCGTCCAGGGAGCGGTCGAGGTGCAGTCGAACCAGATCATCATGGGCTGGGACGCGAGTTCGACGTTCCGCCATCGGATCTTCGGGAGCACGATCGATCAGGTGCTCGAACAGACGACGCTTCCCGTGATGATTTCCCGACTCGGCCACCCGATCAACACGACCAAGCGGATCTTCGTGGTCGTCCCGATCGGGGCCGATCACCACGAAGGGTTCTACGAGGCCGTCCACAGCGTCAAGCGAATCGCCGCGAGCCTCGGGGCGGAGTTGAACGTGATCGTCGTCGACGGCTCGGCCCACCAGTTCGAGCAACTGTTCAGCCTCGTCGAAGAGGACGTGCCGGCGGATTTCGACGAGATATCCGACTGGAGCCAGCTCATGACGACCCTCGAGGCCGAAACCGAAGACGACGACCTGGTCGTGACGATCTCACCCCGTCGCGGCGACGTCGGCTGGCACGAGGAACTCGAGGATCTGCCGGCGCGATTGAGCGAGTTGCCACCGGAGTCGTTTATCACGATTCACCCGCGACAGGGCGAACCGGAGTACGACCGACAGTACCTGCGCCTGAAATAAGCCGAGAGGTGTCGGATTCGGCGGTCGGTCTGTAGCGCCGGATCCCCGGGCGGCCTGTGGCGTCGGGTGGGTCGGGTCGGTTAGGTGGCGTCGGTGGGTCAGGTCTGTTAGGTTGCGTCGCCACCTGGTGAACACACCTCGGTTCCGGTCCAGACCCCACGCAGGGACGGTGTCGGGGTGGGTGCGGAAACGACGTCCCGTCGTGTGCGTTCGCGAGTCTTGCACTCGAGTGAGTGCCCCGGCGACGCAGAAATTGAGAACGAATCGCCACACCTTTGGCAGTCCCGATGGAGTATAAGATATGGGTTTTGGTAGCTACGATGAATCCGAGCAGCAGCAACAAACTGCCGACGACGAGGACGACGTCGAAGCAGTGAACATTCACGAGAACGATCACGACGGGAAATTGTCGTTCGAATCCGACGCGACGACCGACGAACTCGTCTCGCAACTCGGCTCGATGAAAGACAGCGACGAAGAGTAATCGGCGACGCGGTGGCGAGTGTTTTCTGCGTGTCCTCGAGTGCGTGTCGACTGACTGTGTTACAATCCTTGGCACGTGATATAGCTCGGAAATCCCGGTGAATACAAGGCGCGAGTGTGATATGACAGGGGGCAACTAATAGCGGGGAGAATGCGCAGTATAGGTGGCGCACCGGCCGAACCAGGACAGTTCGTATCCAGTAGCCGAATGTACTTTTCCGTAACGCAGTATATACGAGAAAACCGTCTCAAAGGAATAATCGAACTCGCCAATATATTTTGGGTGAGGGAAGGAATATATGCTCCGATCCCGTTGTACGGGGTATGACAGACGATGAATACTGCGATGGCCCACCCCCGTTCGAGAGGCCCTTCGAGGGAGAAGATACGAAGCAACGCGTGTACGGCGCGGTTCTGCATGCCCGAGATCCGATGACCGTCGCCGAAATTGCCGAGCGGGCAGACTGCTCGGAAGAGTCGGCGCGGTCTCACCTGTCTTTTTACGCCGACCTCGGTATTGTCATTCGCCACGAAGGCCGGCCAGTCCGATACCAGCGTAATACTGACTACTTCGAATGGCGACGAGTGAACGGGCTGGCACAGGAGAATACAGTCGATGAGTTGCAGGTCTCCGTATCAGAATTGACCGATCGAATTGAAGCGTATCGTGACGAATACAACGCTGACTCACCTGCCGAAGTCAACGTCCTCGAATTCGACGCGGAACAGGTTGACGACGTATATGTGGACCTCGGTGACTGGGCCACCGCTATCGAAGAGCGCCGCCTTCACGAACGTGCTCGGAGAAAGGCCGCTGGTTCCACAGCACCGTCACACGGCTAACGATGGTACCGGTGGATGACGGCGCGAGTCCCGCGCCGATAGACCGGTCGGTGTTAGAGCGAATGCAGTCCCGATTCGTCGCCAGCCGTATGAATAAGTCCGCGGAATTAGTCGAAGAAGGAAACCTGCACCTCCGTGTTGAATTGTCCCAAGAGTACTACCCGGGTGAGGTATCCGCTCGCTTTGAGATTCGCTGGTACCGCAATGATGACTTCAACGTCCACTACCAAGAAGAGCGGCGAGATACTTCGTGGAAGTGTCGGTGGGACCGGCATCCGAACGCGCACAACTCACGGGACCACTTCCATCCGCCGCCGGCCGACAGCCACAACGATGCGGAGGACGCTCAGTGGCCGCCGGATCATCGGGACGTGAGCCGCCTCGTCTTTGATCGCATTGAGAAACGCATAGAGACACTGTGGGAGCGGCGATAGAGAGACGAACACTTTTCGTCGTTCTCAACCGGCACGCGGTAGTATGCTGTATTACGCAGGTACCGTCTCTCAGCTAGTGAATATTTCAACAGGACCCGTCGACTACATTCGACGCAGCGTCGACGTACAAAGTTGCCCGATGGCCCGACGTAACCGCTGTGAGACGGCGGATTTCGAGACGCCGAGTCGCTCGGCCAGTTCGTCCTGTGAGATGCCACGAGGCACCTCGAAGTAGCCCTCCTCGTAGGCGACGGCGAGGAGTTGTTGTTGTTTGTCCGTCAGTGCGACGACGCCGTCGTCGTCGTCGTCCGACACCCGAAGATGATCGACAGAGACCGAAATCTCTCGCTCTCGGCAGCACTCGTTGAACGAAATCAGTCGGTCTCGGCTGGGGAAATGAAACTGCGCGAGCCAGCCGTCGCGCGAACTCGAGAGGTCGAGCAGGCGGCCGCCAACCGACGCGGCTCGAGCGATGATCGGGATCGTCTCGTCGGTTCGAACGACGCGATAGATTCGTCGGTCGGGATAGCGATCGACGAGCACCGGTTCGGTAACCGTGGGATCGACCTCGAGGGCCGTCTCGAAGGCGTCGAACGACTCGCCGGAGACGGAACAGAACACGAGCGTGCGACCGGTCTCGACGGTCGTCCAGTACTCCGGGGTGACCGTCACGGTCGGCACGCGACGCAGCGTCGGTCCGAGCAACAGCGACGGGTGCTCGAGGCGGAGTTGGGTGACGATGCCGCCGTCGGCCTGCGACTCGAGAACCGTCCCGTCTCGGTCGTATTCTTGGTGTTCGGTGCTCACAGAGAGATCTCCCGTCCGGAGAGGCGGGTGCTGTAAGTGCTCGTTACCGTAGACTCACTCATCGAGCGTCACATTCGACGCCGCGCACATGGTGGTAGACGCTATACAGCAAATCGTATCGGCTTTCGATGCTATACCTATTCAGCCGTCGTTCCTGCTGAGTGTTCGCCCCCGAGAGAAACAGTCGATTACCGCAGCCAGACGCTGTCGTTCGCGAAAGTAAGACGATGATACCAGGAAGAGAGGCGAGTCCTCGAGCCCGACGGCGGCGATCCGTCGGTTCGGACGCGCCAACGACGACCGTAGTAGAGAGACCGTGCTCACGCCCGGTCGTCGAAGAGCGACGAGAACACCTTCCCCTGTGCGACCCGGAGGTGACGGCTGAACGTCGGTTGGGAGACGCCCAGCGAATCGGCCACTTCCTCGCCGGTGCTCTCCCGGGGCCACGCGAAGAAGCCGCTGTAGTAGGCCGCCTCGAGCGTTCGGAGCTGTCGTTCGGAAAGCGCCCGGCGAAGGTCGGCGTCGAACGGTTGGCCGGAGTGAATCGAGCGGTCGCGGTCCCGACGAGCCAGTAAGTCGACGTCGCCGTTGCTTCGCTCGAGCACCTCGAGGATCGATCTCACGTCGGTCGAGCTGGGCACCTCGAGCACGAATCGGGTTCGATCGCCAGCGGGTGCGACCGACCGAACCGTGGCCCCGTGAGTTGCGAGTGACTCCGCGACGGTGGATTCGGCGAGGACGAACTCGTACAGCGAATCGGACTCGTCGCCGACGCGCCGACCGGTCTCGACCGATTCGACGGCGTCGACGACGGACTGGGCGGTACCGCCCTCGTCATCCCGGACGGCACAGTACACCGTCGACGCGCCCGTCGCTCGCGGAACGATGGCCTGCACGGTGAGTTCCCCGCCGACCTCGTGAGCGATGGCCGAGAGCGCGTCACCGTCGCCGTCGTCATCGCGTCGAACGGACACCTCGAGTTCGGTGATCCGATCCGCGAGGAGCGCTCGTTTGCGTTCGTCCGCGGCGAGCGCGTAGCTCGTGACCGTCGCGAGCTCCAGATAGCGCTCGCGAATGGAGTCGTCGAACGCCGACGGCGTGTCTGCGAACGCGGTGAGCGTGCCATAACAGCGTCCGTCGACGACGAGTGGGACGGCCAGCGCGGATCGTCGACCCTCCTCGAGCGCTCGTCGCCGCCACCCCTGATCCGGTTGCGTTCCGTCGGCGTCGATGGCGTCGATGGCGTCGACGACGACCGGTTCGAGCGTCGTCGCAGCGAGCGCGGCCGGGTGCGTGTCCTCCTGGTTCGCGTCGTCGGTCTTCGAGCGGCGGGGATCGATGGCGTCGGACGGGATCGCCACCGGCACGAGGTCGTCGCCGTCGTCCCCCGCCCATGCCTCCGGCACGATTCGTTCGGACCCGGTGTCGACGCGACCGATCCACGCCAACTCGATCGCTCCGGCGGACTCCTCGAGGGGGATCGAAGTCGCGGCCTCACAGCACGTTCGTTCGATCTCGCTGCGAGAATCACAGGCCAGGATGTCCCGTTCGTGCTCGCGGAGACGCTGGCAGCGCTCGAGGGCCGTCTCGAGTCGGCGGTTCTCAGCACGGTCCGTCCGGCGAGCTGCCGCGGATTCGAGGGCGTCGAGCGCAGTTGCACCCACTCGGCCGATGGTGACGAGTGGGTCTCGGTCGATTCGCTCGAACGCCAATGGATCGGAACTGGCCACGAGAGCGATCCCGTGTGGGGGTGCAGAGACGACGAGCAGGCGCTCCGCACGGAGTCCCATCTGTGTGAGCAGCGACTCGCACTCCGCGCGGTCGAAGACGGTTGCGGTGATTTCAGGTGGCTCGGCTATCTCTGACTCACCTCGCACGCTCGAGTCGAACCCGTCCGCCTCGTGCTCGAGCAATTGCGTAAGGGGAGGCGTGTCGCGGTCGATCGACGCGAGTTCGCCGGGAGAACGCGAGGTCGGAGTGACGACAGTTTCCGGTCGAAGAGCGTCGTCCTCGAGTCGGTACCAGACACCGAGGTCGCCCCCGCTGTACGCGAGGACGGCCTCGAGAACGGCCGCCGTGACGCCTGAGAAACTCCCGGCCCCCCGGATTTCGTCGGTCGCCGACTCGAGCGTGGCGAGCGTGCCGGCTGCCGATCGAGTTCTATCCCGGACGACGCAGAGCGTTCGGTCGTCAGTCGAGAGTGGGGTGACGAATACGTCGACTGGCAGCGAATCGTCGCTAGCGGTGAGCGTGCCCGTGAGTGGGTCCATCCACCGGACGAGCGGCGAACTCGCGCGGTCGTGAATCGCGGCTGCGAGCGCGTCGTCGAACACGGTCTCGAGTCGGCGATTGACGAGCGTGTCAGTTCCAGTCCACTCGAGCGTCGTGGCGTTCGCGAACGAAATCGTCTCCCCCTCGAGGACGAGAACGCCGTCGCCGAGCGCGTCGACGACGGACTCGAGCAGATCGAATCGGGATCTGTCGACGGTCGTGGCACCGTCGGGCGGGACCGCCCGTGCGTACACGGTGAACCTGTTTCCGCTGCCCGCATCCTCCGTACTGTCGTCTCCGCTGTCCGCGTCGTCCCCGGCGTCCGCGTCGGGGTAGACCGTAACTGCGAGTCGGCTCTCGAGGGACGGATACGGCGTCTCGAACTCGACGACCGAGTTCGTCCGGGCGGCCTCGAGCGCTCGCTCGTAAAACACCGACCTGACGCGTTCGTCGAGAAGGTCCCAGACGACGGTCCCCGCGAGCGACGACGCCGTCGTCTCGAACAGGTCGCGGGCCGCGGCGTTCGCCAACCGGATCTCCCACTGCGGACCGAGGGTGAACAGGGGGTCCCCAATCCGCTCGAGAACGGCTCGAGCCGAGTCAACGGACCCAGTTGATGGAGTCGGAACGGGTAAGAGCGTGAGGACGACGCCCGTGACCTGCGGATCGGCGAGCCGGTTTCGATACGAGAGGGCGAACGCGTTCCAAGTGCCGTCGCCGTGGCTGATCCGTGCCGAGACGCGCTCGTTTGCACCGAGTGGGCCCGTCGAGACGCGTTCGAAGGCAGTCTGGACCCGCTCGCGGTCGTCCGGGTGGACGAGTTGGGTGAATTCCTCCCCCTCGAGTTCCGCGGGCGTGTAGTCCAGTCGCTCGTCGACGGCACCGCTCGCGGAGCTGATCGTCGCCGACTCGTCGAGGACGCAGACGAGGGCGTCGGATCGCTCGAGAATCGACTCCGTGGAGCCGTCGGATTCCATCGCGTGTTGATACTGTCGCGCAGCAGTTTTCACACGCGTCCCGACGAGCGACGCGGGAACCTCGGAATCGACGACGACGCTCGCTCCGGCCTCGAGCGCCCGCACTTCCGTCCTCGCATCCGCCGCGCGTCCGGTGACGGCGACGATCGGAACGCTGTCGCTTCGCGTGCGAATCCCTGCGATCGGAGGTGGCTCACTCGAGTCGGGGTCGAACTGACAGACGACGCAGTGAATATCGAGGCGAGCGAGTCGCTCGAGGGCGCTCGAGAGTGAGCGTTCGCGAACGAGCGAGATCGAATCGAACTGCGAAGTGAGCGTGGACATCGTCGCGTCGATCGAGTTCGAGTCGCCGACGACGAGAACGCGGAGCACGTCACCAGTAGGAATGGGGGCGTCACTCACCGACGGCCCCTCCGAAATCGAGTGCGAATCGCGGGAGTAGAGTGCCAGAATCGACCGCGTGGAATCGTGGATTGTGAACGGTCGGCGGCCGATTACGTCCGCTCACGGACGGTGACGACCGGCACGGGTGCGTTTCGAACGACCTCTTCTGCGACGCTTCCCACCACCAGGTGATCGAGTCCGGTCCGACCCGCGGTGCCGAGGACGACCATGTCGATCGCGTTCGTCTCGGCGACGTCGACGATCTCTTCCTGTGGCACGCCGTGGCGAACCGTCGTCGTCACCTCGAGGTCGCGCTCGAGGGCCGCTCGCTCGGCGTCCTCGAGTGCATTCGCAGCGTCGCTCTCCGGATCGGAGCGCATCTCGTCTTGTTTTTCCGTGCTGTGGGGGCCGTCTTCGGAGACCGAGACGATGTGGAGGCTCGCGCCGAGTTGCTCGGCGAGCGTAATTGCGTGATTCGTCGCCTGTCGTGCGCCGTCCGTCCCGTCGGTCGCGAGCAAAAGTGAGCGATACATGGATGTAACTATCGTCAGACTGACTGATACATCTCGCACTTGCTCGTGCCGGGTGTGGATAGTGGACTCGAGCGAGGGATGAACGTAACCGAGTGAATAGAAGACCTGTCGGAAAAGAATGCGTTGAAGAATGTTAGGCCGGTTGGATACGGTTTTGATTCAGTAATCGTAGTGTAGAAACAATATATTTATAGTTCCGATTGGATACTGTTCTCCCAGACCCTCCACAGATCATGAGTTCGCCATCCACTCCATCTAACCCCGAACGGTTCGACGACCGATCCCTCGGCGGCATCCTCGTCCATCCGCTCGCGATGGTTACCGCCTTCATCGGCCCCGCCGTCGTGTACGCCGTTTCGGACCACGAATTTACACGGGAGAACGCCCGTCACGCTTTCAACTGGCACGCTACCGTGGTCACGCTAGCGGTCGTCGCGTTTGTAACGGGCTTCCTCAGCGCCGACGAAGTCACCGTCGGCGGGGAGTCGATCGATCCGCTGTCGATTCCGGCACCGATCGATACGGTGCTTATGTTCGTCGGTGTCCTCCTGTTGCTCGCGACGATGGTCGCTGTAGTCGCCACGTTCGCGTACGCCATCATCGCCACCGTCAAGGCAGTGTCCGGGACAGCGTGGTCGTACCCCGGCGCGGTTGACATCGTCGAGCGATTCCTGTAATCTCACCGAGTCGCGAAGAACACGCAAAAACGGAGTCCCCGCATCGACGGTTGGAACGAATCTGCTCGAGGAACTGTCCCGTGACGGGAGTTTCGTCCCCGTCTCCCGTGCGGTCGCGTGAATGGGGCCCTGCCTCCATTTCAGAAGATCAGTTTTGAGGGAATCTGCGCTAGTAGCTGGGACAGTTTCTTCAACAACAGTCCCCCGCTTCAACGTCGTCGATGTATCGACTCCACCCGACGCAGCTACTGATTTAGCGCAGCCTTCGATTGGAGGGAGCTACGCGTCGACGAACTGAGTCGATCGATGGAACCACGAGATTCGGCGACGTCGACCAACAGTTCGGAGAGGTTCACGAGGTCCGCGACGTACTCCTCGCGGCGTCGTCGCCAACGTTCGGCGGTGCCGTCGTCCGCGAGCAACTCGAGGGAGTGCTCACGGAGCGAGTCGTAGTCGTCGAACTGTTTGGCCAGGTCGGCGCGCTCGAGTTCCACGAACTCGCCGTACTCGTGGTCGTCGGTGCCCCGGTAGCGGATGGCAGGCGTGCCGAGCAACGCCGCCTCGTTGACCATCGTTCCCGTGTCCGCGACGAGCAGCGACGCTTCGGCCATCGCGTCGTGGATCAGGGCCGGGTGGAGGTCGTACCACTGTGCGGGGAGGTCCTCGAGGTCCATGTCGTTGCCCTCGTCGGAGACGAAGACGGTCGCGTGCTCGCTCAGTCGCTGGATCAGGTCGCGACGCTGCTCCGGCTCGAACCCCTCGAGGCCGGTGTCGTGCAGCGCGTCGAGGGCGTTGAACCGAACGATGGCGAAGGGTTCGTCCGGGTCGACGCCGAGTAAGTCCCGGACCGGTTCGTCCCGTTCGAAGACGGCGGGGTGGAGGTACGCGCACTCCTTGAAGCCCTCGAAGGTGTAGTGGGCGTCCCCGAGGTTCCGGCGGGTGACCGCCGGCGAGAGGATACAGTCGGCGAACGGCCGGGAGACGGCGTAGTTGAAGTCTCCCGGTTCGTCGTCGAGGACGAGGACGACCGGCGTTCGAGTGAGCGTTCCCGCGAACGCCGCGTACGGGCCGCGACCGAAGACGACGTCGGGGCCGAATCGGCGGGCTTCGCGCGCGATCGTTCGAATCTGTCCCCCCAACTCTCGAGCGAAGCGAAGCTTCGAGTAGCGATCGGTGCCGTGGCCGCCGTAGACCCGATACGGCAACTCGAAGTAGTCGAGTAACGCCGTCGTACAGGCGTACTCCCGAGTCAACACGAGGACGTCGTGACCCTCCCCCTGGAGGCGGTCGACGACGTGTCGATACAGGTGAACGTGTGCAGGCGTGTTTGCAAAGACGAGGATCCGCATCGACAGACCGTACGCCTGAGTGATCCTTTGTAATCACGCAGCTACCTGATACACCAGGTCGGGAAGAATTTCACGCCGAGCACGAACGAGCGCGGCGACGGAGAAACGGGCGCGAAACCCGCCCTAACGCTCGGCTACCGTCTCGAGTCGGTGGCGTTCCTCGAGCCTGCCGGCGAACGACCGAACGCGACGCGACGACGGAACGAGGCTGCCGTCACCGACGACGACCGTGTCGTGACGGCGACCGTCACGCTCACAGCGACGGGCGAGCAGAACCGCACGCGGGGCCGCGTCGATCTATAAGAGTACGTGAAGAAAACCGCAGTCGTGGCGACGACGAGCGTCGTTCTCGAGGAGTGATAACGCGGAAGTACCCGGTTTCGGCCAGTCGGCCGAACGCAGTTCTGTTTATAACAAAACGACGGGTGCTGGTAGCACGCAGATAGTCGGCTAATGCACGTCCTCACGATCACGAACAGCGCCGACGCACCGTTTATGAATCAGCAGATGGCCGCTCTCGAGCGCCACGGAGTCACGTTCGAAATTGTGACAGTCGAGGGATCCGACGACGACGAGACCGATCGGACGCCGTTCGACTACCTTCGCACGGTCCCGTCGGCGGTCGCCGAGGCGAGCAACGGCTACGATCTGATTCACGCCCACTACGGACTGACGGCACCGATCGCGCTCGCACAGCTTCGAACGCCGGTCGTCCTCTCGCTGTGGGGATCGGACGTACACGGCCCCGTCAAACCACTCAGTCAACTGTGTGCGCCGCTGTGTGAGGAAGTCGTCGTCATGTCGGATCGAATGCGCGAGGCGCTCGGACAGGACGCACACGTCATCCCCGACGGCGTCGATCTGACGAAGTTTCAACCGGAGTCGCGAGAGCGCGCTCGAGCGAAAATCGACTGGGAGACCGGCGACGCCTACCAGGTCCTCTTTCCGTACTCGCCGACGCGTGAGGTCAAGGATTTCCCCCGAGCGCGCCGAATCGTCGCCGCAGCCAGCAACTTTCTCGAGCGACCGATCGACCTGCGGACGGTCTCCGACGTGCCCCACGAGACGATTCCGAATTACATGAACGCCGCAGACGCCCTCCTGTTGACCTCGAAGAGCGAAGGGTCTCCGAACTCGGTCAAGGAGGCGATGGCCTGTGACCTCCCCGTCGTCGCAACCGACGTCGGCGACGTCCGAGAACGACTGGCCGGCGTCAGCCCCTCCTGCGTCGGGCGCACCGACACAGAGCTAATCGAAGGACTGATCGGCGTCCTCGAGCGCGAGGAGCGCTCGAACGGCCGCGAGGTCGTCCGCGAGGTGAGCCTCGAGGAAACGACGAGTCAATTACTCGAGATTTACGAACGCGTCGCCGGAACGTCGACGCGGCGGATCGAAACCGTCGCACGCCAAGAGTGAGAGACGAAATCTGTTGAGGGAAAGCATCGTTTTGTGGGGAGAATTTATCTTTCCCCAGTGAGAAATGTGTGTATGGGCCGAGACGACTCGGTGAGAGCCGGGATCGAGCCGTTTCCGGACACGGATGAGACCGGTAGTGTCGACGCCGTCGCCGAACGGGCGTGGAAATCGGAAACCACCGCGTTCGAACGGGTCGAGTCGATCCTCTCGCGAACGACCGAGTGGCATCATGCGAGCGAAATCGCCGCCCGTGCCTGCGTTTCTGAGCCGACTGCACGGAAACACCTCCGTGCACTCGTCGAATCCCGTCACGCGTCAGCGAACGAAACCGCCTCCGGAACGCAGTTCAAACGAAATCCCGATCGAAAGCGACTCGAGCGCGTCCAACAACTCGCCGACGAACACTCGCGAAGCGAACTGGAACACGCCATTCGAGAGATGAAGCAGCGGATTCGAGCGTTCGAAGACGAATACGGGGTCACGAGCCCAGAATCACTCGTCGAGGACATCGAACCCGACGACGAACGGGGATGGGACGACCGCTCGCGATGGAAGACGACGCGTCGGAACCTCACGTTCGCGAAGACGGCACTTTCGTTCAAAGAAACGCGCCACGTCGATTCGATGAGCACCGGCGAAGGTCGCCCGCTCGAAGAAAATGCCTAGCGAGCGAGGCCCGGTCGATTGGGACGCTTTGCGTACGACAGAACGCGTCTTTCGGAATCGGCTGAACGGGCTGGTAGCGGAGACTGAATACGTGCCAAACTCGATCGATCCCGTCGAGTTACGGGTGTCCCTCGATATCGGATTCGAAGCATCGATGGGTCAATTCGACGTCCAATGGTGGACCAACCACGGCTACAAGTATCACTACAGCGAGTCCGATCTCGAGTTTCGCTTCGGGTGGGAACTCCGTCCAGAAACGACGTACCCAGCAAAACACTTCCATCCTCCGGGGAATCCGTCGTCTCACCTCGAGTCGTGTATTACGCACGAGGAACCGGAACTGGTCACACTGGCAGTCATCAGCTGTTGGTGGGACGCGCTTCGAGCCGACGATCCCGCGAGGCTCAACGAGTTCGACGATCCACCATAGAACCCGTTTCGACGGTCAGCACGATTGTGCTGCCATCAGTTGTGGACTGTGGAGGTCAGACCTCCTCGCGGTACCAGGTCATCGTCTCAGGGAGGTGATCCTCGAGCGGGCGATACTCGTAGCCGAGTTCCCGCTCGGCCTTTCTCGAGGTGTAAAAGAGTCGCTGCGTGGCGAGGGACGCCATCTGTCGGTCGAAGGGAAACATCCGAACGCCGGCGACGGCGCTGGCGGCTTCGGCGACCGGGCCGGCGGCCTGAATCGCCAGCGACGGCACCTGAATTCGGGCCGGCGAGCCGTCTGCGGCGTGTGCGATTCGCCTGACGGCCTGATTGTAAGTCAGATTCTCCCCGCCGAGGACGTAGTGCTCGCCGTTCGTCCCCCGCTCGCCGGCCAACAGTAGCCCATCGACGACGTCGGAGACGCCGACGATGCTCAGCCCGCCGGGCAGGTACGCCGGCATAGTCGGCTCGAGACCCATCGCGAGCAACTGGGCGGTGAACTCCTCGTCGCCGGGGCCGAAAATCGACGTTGGGTGAACGGTGACGGCGTCACCACCGGTAGCGGCGTACTCGTCGACCATGCGCTCTGCTTCGGCCTTGGAGGCCTGGTACGCACCGATCGGTTCGGCGACGTCGGTCTCGTCCGCAACCTCCGCCCCGTCCGGTGGACGACGCGTCCCGGAGGTACTGGTGAAGACGAGTCGGCCGACGTCGCCCTGCCGGCAGGCCTCGAGCACGCGCGCCGTGCCGTCGGCGTTGACCCGGTGGACAGTTTCGGGACCGGCGCTCCAGAGGCCGATCCCGGCGAGGTGGAAGACGGTATCGACGCCGTCGACGAGGTCCGCGAGCGTCTCATCGTCGAAGAGGTCCCCGACGTACCACTCCACGCCCTCGAGGTCGCCGCGATCCGACGTAGGACGGCTCAGTCCGCGAACGTCCCAGCCGTCCGCGAGCAGGCGTTCACAAAGGGCAGACCCGAGGAATCCCGTCGCGCCGGTGACGGCGGCGGTAGTCGACCCGGTCATGGTCCTTGCTCGAGTTGTGGCGGGACGGCGTCGCCGGAAACCGTCGCGTAGAGTCTGTAGGCGGCCGTCACGGCGGGGTGCATCTCGTCCGGCGGCGGCAACTCGCCTTTCGGCAGTCGGCGGCGAAGCGAGTCAACGTCGACGCTGACCCCGTCGTTCGGCGTCTCGACGGTGATCGAGGGCACCGACACGCCGAAGGCGTTCTCGAGGGCCGAATCGTCGGCGATCGAACGCTCGAGCAGCGACGAGGCGAGCGCGTCGACTTGCGGCGTCGGTCCGGCCAGCAGGGTGTCAGCAGCGACCGGGTCGCCGCCGTAGGCGGTCGTCGCGTCGAGAACGGTGAGCACGGGTTCGGCGGCCCGCGTCGCCGCGAGCGCGGTCAGTTCGGAGTCGTCGACGCTCGAGACGAATCGCTCGAGCGTGCGCATCCCGCCCGCCACCGGGCCGTCCTCGGTCGGTCGGAGCGTCGGCACGACGACGACGGTGCTCTCGAGAAGTCGTTCGGGGACGGTGAGCGATACCCGCTCCCCGTCGATGGAAACGACGCGATTTCGACGGGATTCGTCCGCCAGGTCGACGAGTGTCGCGTCGGTGGACTCGAGGATGGTCGGATAGCCGAGGTAGTCAGCCGTTCGATCGAAGCCGATTCGATCGTCGCTGATTCCCGCGACGGCGATATCGGCACTCGTTCGCCCCTCGAGGTGGTCGACGAGGGCGGCGACGACGGCGGGGTCGGTGACCATCCCAGAGGAGGGATGGAACGGATAGTGGGTATCCGGAACGAGCGTGAGTCGATCGGCAGCGGTGAGCGAACTCGTGTGGGACTCGAGTACGGTCCGAATCGGCGACTCGAGTCCCGCCCGTCGACCGTCGGCGTCGGGGTCCCAGCCGCCGCGTCGCTCCGACGCGTCGACGCCGGCGAGACAGACGCTCACGAGACCACCTCCGGAATTTCGAGGGCGGCATCGTCTTCGCCCGCTGCGAGTTCGTAGGCCTGTTCGGCCAACTCGAGCGTTCGCAAGCCGACGTCGCCGCCAACGGGCGGGGCCTCGTCGTTTCGGATGGCATCACAGAAGTCCTCGAGCGCGTCGTAGTGGGCCTGCAAGTAGAACGTCGGCCCGAACACGTCGGGATCGCTTCGGCGCAGTCGACTCGTCGCGTTCGTCAGTGCGGAGTGGGCGGCGTCGGCGTAGAAGTTCGCCGGCAGGTGATCCTGATTCGTGATCGTGCCCGTGATCCCCTCGAGGCGCAGTCGCGTGTTGACCTCGGGGAGTTGCTCCCACTGGTAGGAGCCACAGTGGAGCGTGATCGTCGTCTCCGTCTCCCGCGCGCGCAAGAGGACCGTCGCGGCGTCCTCGACGGGCACGTCGAGCGTCTGCCCCATCGAGGCGCTCTGAACCTCGAGGTCGCCGAAGAGCCACTCGAGGACGTCCAGACAGTGGACGCCTAACTCGAGCAAGGAGCCGCCGCCGACGGCCTCCGGATCGAGGGGCCACGCTGGCGGCGCTTCGGAGGCGGGCGGCCGACCGAGCGGCCCGTCGTTGAGCCGCGTGATCGAGGCGTAGGGGACGTGTCCGACCCGCCCCTCGTCGAACTCGTCTTTGACGCCGACCATGTCGGGCTGGTAGCGAAGCGTGTGATCGACGCCGAGGGCGATATCGGCTTCGCGAGCGGTTTCGATCATCTCCTCGGCCTCCTCGGCCGTTCGCGCGAGGGGTTTTTCGACGAAGACGTCGACGCCGGCCTCGGCGGCGCGTTCGACCGCGTCCGCGTGAAGAAACGGCGGCAACGCGACGACCACCGCGTCGAGGTCTTCGTGCTCGAGGAGCGTCGTGTAGTCGTCGTACGTTCGGGCTACACCGGCAGACTCGGCTCGGTCGCGATTCGACGGCACCGCGTCGGCGGCCGCGACGGGAGTGACCCCCGGCATCGCGCTGGCCGATTTCAGGTGTACCATGCCGATGTTTCCGACGCCGAGGATGCCGAGCGAAAGGGCACCCGAGTCGGACCACCGGCCAAGAAGTGTTGCAGGCATCTGCTCGCAACCCGACTGCCAGCGGGCTTTGTTATCGCCGCCCTACCTGTCTCACTCGAATCGTAGCGGGGGCATTCGGTCGTCTCGGATGCAGCATCGAAAACGCTCTAAGAGGGAGGTCAACGATCAGTTCCCGCCGGCGCTACTCGCCCCACCCGCAGTCGCCTGCCCGTCGACGTGTGTCGACACGCTGTCGAGGCCGTCGAGGCCGTGTGATCGATGCAGTCGGTTCGCGACGTCAGCCATCGTTTCGACCGTGAGGTCCGTCTCCTCGCGACGACGAGCGAGGTGGGCGAGGATCGCACGCATCCGCTGGTCGTCTCGTTTCGACGTCAGATTGTTCGGATGAAGCCACATGTGGAACACGCCATCGGTCTGGACCGCCTCGTCGATCCCGCGACGGGCTAACTCGAGCATCGGATCCGCCCAGACGGACTCAGCGACGGTCCGTGCGGGGCCCTCGAACCCGAAGAGGAACAGCGAGGCCGGAACGTTGACCAGCCCGAACTCGTCGATTTCGGGCTCGACGAGCATCGACTGGTCTCGTAGCGTCGAATCGAAGAGGCCTCGAACGCCGTCTCTCGTCGGGGATTTGCCGCGGTAGGCGCTCACGCCGTGCTCTGCGAGTACGTCCCGGTGCCCGACGTCGTTTCGGGGATAGATGAACGAATCGACGGTCTGGCCCCACTCGGCGGCAATCTCGGTCGCTCGCTCGAGTTCGGCCGTGGCGAGGTCGTGATCCGTCGCGGAGTCGCCGAAGAGAACGTGCGAGAAGGAGTGGCTGGCGAACTCGTGATCGACATCCGACTCGAGGACGCGTCTAACGAGGTCGGGGCCGAATCGGAGGTCCTCGCGATCCGCCCAGCTGTTGCGTTCGCGCTCGAACCAGCCGGGAGGTGCCGGGTGGTCGGCGTGCGTTCCGTCACAGGACTCGAGCATGAGGTGGCCGACGACGGCCCAGGTCGCTTCCACGTCGAACTCCTCGAGCAGATCGCACATGACGCTCCAGCCACGGCGACCGGCTTCCACGCGGTCCGTCGGCGGATCCTCGAGGTCGTGAAAGCCCCAGCCGAGTTCGGCATCGAGAGAGAGGACGACGCTACCCACGCAGGCCACCACCAGCGACTACCCAATAATTCCATGCCATACCTCAGTACCTGCGGGAGACATCGTTTTGTTATGGATTGCCTGTCGGCGGAGACAGCCAGTGGCCGCATCTATAGTGACATGATACGATCGGCACAAATCGTGTGATGAGAACCCACGACATTCCTCACTAGCACAATCAGATTGGCGGGTTACCATCCCGAACAGCCGTGAAATCTCCCCATAACAAAGCCGCCATCCCGGTACCACCGAGACAGCAGACGTCCCCGACGTCTCAAATACCAATCATGAGCAGGTCTTCCCCAGCCGAGCGCGCATTCGTGCTCGGATTCGACGGCGTTCCGTGGAGACTCATCGAACAATGGAGCGAAGAGGGGGAACTCCCCAACTTCGCTCGGATGCGCGAGGACGGTGCCTCGGGCACTCTCGAGAGCACGCAACCGGCGACGACGCCGCTCGCGTGGCCCTCCATCGCGACCGGCGTCTGGCCGGACAAACACGGTCTCTACGGCTTTCAGAATCTCTCGTCGGGGTACTCCCACGAGATGTACACAAGCTACGACATGCAACAGCCGGCGCTCTGGGATCTCCTCTCGCCAGCCCACGTCGGCAACGTCCCGATGACGTACCCGCCCCAGGAGATCGACGGCTCGATGGTCACCGGCATGATGACGCCGTCGACCGACAAGGAGTACACCCATCCGCCGGAACTGAAAGCCGACATCGAGTCGCAGATCCCCGACTACACGATCAGCCTCGACTATCCGGAGTACGCCGATCGCCTCGAGGAATTCGAGGTCGCCGTCAACGACATGCTCGAGAACCGAAAGACGGTGATGAACCTCCAGATGGACGAAGCCGGCGACGACTGGCGGCTGTTTTTCTTCGTCTTCACCGCACCCGATCGATTCCAGCACCTCATCTGGGACATGGACCGGCTGCTCGCCCACTACAAGAAACTCGACGAGATCCTCGGCGAAGTGATGGACTACACCGAGGAACACGACGCCGACCTCTACGTCACCTCCGACCACGGCTTCGGGCCGATCGAGGAACTCGTCTACGTCAATCACATCCTCGAGGAGGAAGGCTACCTCTTCAGGGAGGAAGACGACGGCACGCGCGGCGCGCTCGCGAGCCTCGGTATCTCCCGAGACCGGATTACGGACGCCCTCGAGCGTGTCGGGATCTCCGAGGAGTTGATCGTCTCGACGCTGCCGCGTTCGCTCGTCGATTCTGTCGCCGAGCAGATTCCGGGGGATCACGCCCTCTACGACGTCGATTACGAGCGAACGGCCGCGTTCGTCCACGGCGCCGGCTGTCTGTACATCAACGACACCGAACGATTCGATAGCGGCGTCGTCGAGCCACGGCAGGTACCGGCGCTCAAAGCGGAACTTACCGATCTCTTCGAGTCGGTCACGAACGACGAGGGAGAGCCGATGCTCAACGTCCTCGACGGCGACGAGTTGTTCCCGACCGACGACGGTTCGCCGGACCTCATCGTCAACGGCCACGACGTCTACGAGGCCCGCAACGCGATCACCGACGAAGCGACGGGCCCGACCGGCACGTACGCGGCGAGCCATCGGAAAGAGGGAATCGTCCTCTGTCGCGGCCCGTCGATCGAGGCCGGAGCGACGCTGCGCGGGGCCCGAGTCGTCGACATCGCCCCGACGCTCTTACACGGCATCGGCGAACCCGTCCCGAAAAACGCCGACGGCCGCGTCCTCTTCGACGCCTTCGACACGGAAACTGAGCCCGCGTCGACGAAAGTCGAACGGACGGGCGTCTCGCAATCTGACACCGACGGAAGCGTCGAGGACGACTTCACGGACGTCGAGGATCGTCTGAAGGGGCTCGGTTACATGGAATAGGTACCCGCGCTCGCTCTGCTCCGCCACGGACGCACGCACAGCGGAACCCACGACAGTCTCTCCACGCAGTCGACGTCGTCGATGCATCACTTCCATCCCGCTCGTTCTCGGCGGCTACCTCGCGACGGACGTCGTTCCGACAGTGGCCGACTAACCTAGCAGTGACCAATCAACCAGCGCCTAGTCGAGATAGTAACAAATTGTCACACCGAAACGATACTCGAGTCTTCGCCAGATCGGCGCGCTGATCACGCCAACAGCCTCGTTTCCGTCGGTAGTGGTGACTTCCGAGACGATCAGGAGACGCGAACTCGAGTGCCACGTTCGAACGGGCGTCGACTGACGGGCCGGACTGGGACGGAATCGAACGGAGCACTCGCGAGCCGAGCGGGATCGTTGCACGTCGACGGCGCTCACTGTAGACACGTCATAACATTTCTACCCGATACGAGAACGAGAGGTATGGATACTGCCGCCCGGGGTGGACGAGCGTCCGTCGTTATTCCCGGCGTCGCCGCACCCAGTAGCGTCGCTTGCGTCCGATCGTTTGGTCGTCGCGGCATCCGACCCATCGTCGTCTCGAGCGACGAGACGACCCCCGCGTTTCACTCGAAGTACTGTGCGGAAGCGATTCGCGTGCCCTCGCCACACGACGACCTCGTCGCGTACAAGGACGCGCTCCGTGCGCTCGCCGAGCGGCCGGACGTCCGAACGATCGTTCCGGTTCGGGAGCCGGATATCTACGTGCTCTCGAAGTACCGTGAGGAGTTTGCCGAGTTCGTCGCCACTCCCTGGCCGGATTTCGGGACGCTTTCGCGAACGCAAGATCGCATTCGACTCTTTTCGGCCGCCGAGACGGCGGGCGTCGACGCGCCCGAGACGACCCTGTTCACGGCACCTCCCGACGGCGACCGCCAGTGGATCATGAAGCCACGGTACACGATTCTCGGCGACGAGTACCTCGAGGAGTACACCCCCGAGACGTGCGTCGCCCCGCCGTCGACGACGTACCTCGAGTCGACGCACGCGACGAGCGCCGAGTCCGCCCAACTCGAGATGCACCACGTGCCGTTAGTCCAGGAGTACGTCTCGACGACCGAGGAGTACGGCTTCTTCGCCCTCTACGACGAGGGGGAGGCGGTCGCGACGTTCCAGCACCGACAGCGACGGGGCTACAGCTACGCCGGCGGGCCCAGTTCGTTTCGCGAATCGGTCGACATTCCGGCCCTGAAAGCCGCCGGCCTCGCGTTGCTCGACGAACTCGAGTGGCACGGCCTGGCGATGGTCGAGTTTCTGCGCGACGAAAAAACCGGCCAGTTCAAACTGATGGAAGTCAACCCGCGGTTCTGGTCGTCGCTTCCCTTCACGGTCCGCGCGGGCGCAGACTTTCCGTACTACTACTGGCTGCAAGCCGCCGGACGAACGGACGAGATCGACGACGCCTACGAGAGCGACATTGGTGGCCACCTCCTCCGCGGAGAGGCCCTGTACCTCTACTCGATTCTCACCGACGACATCGGACTGGTCGAAAAGCCCGGGCTCTCGAGCGCCGTCGTCGACGTTGCGCGATCGTTGCTCACGCAGCCGCGATTCGATTACCTCACTCGAGACGACCCGCGTCCGTTCGTTCGGGACGCCCTAAACACGATTTCGGCGATACGCTCCTAACTGACACCGTCTGGTGACGACCAACCGTGTCTTCTCAACAGTGTGAGCACGCACAACAGTAATCACAGAGACGTATGTCTCAAATTGCTACCATTGGATCGACAAGAAAGCTTATAGCGGAATACTCGGGTTACCAGCGTATGGCACGTGACCCTCCTGAACAGACCGCAGGTACAGACACACAATCGCTCCCGAATTGCGTCACGATCGTCGGACGCGGCGTTCCCTCGAGTTTCGAACTCACCGTCGACGGTGAACTCGAGGTGGACGACGAGCAATCGGACGAGAACCTTCCGGTCGTCTCCGGCAGCGTAGCGGAGGGGACGATTGACGTCGGCGTTCAGCGGTTTCGATTCGACGGACAGGTGACGAACATTCACCTCGTCGACTGGAACGGCGTCCCGGCACCGGAGTCCGCGAGCGTCCCGACCGTTCACGTCGACTACGGCGCAGCCAAGAGATAACCCGCCACGCCGAATAGCCGTTATCGATTCAGGATTTGCCCACTGCACAGCCACAGCACTACCCACGTGGTACGGGTCGGTGTACCGTGTTACCGGTGATCGCTACCCCGGTGAGCGATCACCGTGGAAAATTACAACAGCCCGTCTGAGCCCCCATCGTCACCTCCTCACTCGTTGCCAGTTGGCGTCGAATCGTCACCTCCTGCGCCGAATCGCCACCTCCCGTTATTTCGCCTGTTCCCGCCGAAAACTCCCTTTCGCACTCTTCCAGGCCGGATAGACGGTGTTGTAGACGCGAGCGGGAGTATTTCTCGCGCCCGCGCGGAGCAATCGGTGAGACAGCGGCGGCTCCGCATCGGCGACGAGCGCGTCGAGGTCGGCTTCCTCGAGCCACGCGAAGAAGGCCGCCTCTGCGACTGACGACGGGTCCGCCTCGAGCGTTCGCTCGCGAATGTCCTCCCACATGTAGCGTTCGTCCTGGCCGAGCACCCACCGACCCTCCTCCAGTGCGGTTCGAATCTCGCGGTAATCGTCGTGCTCGAAGTCGTAACCGTGGTCGGTCGGCTCGAGTCCCGAGAGGCGAAGGCCGACGGCCGTCCGGTAGCACTTCTCGCACTCGCCGCAGTTGCCGTCCATGCGGACGTTACAGGTCTGCAACTGGAGGGAGGGTGCCTCGTCGTCGACGTACTCCGCGATGGCGTCGAGTCGCTCCTGTCTGGTGAGGTCGTAGGAGTCGTGGTGACACTGGGTGCCGGCCCAACGGACGTGGTCGTCGATATCCGGCCGGGAGCCCCACTCGAGGTCGATTCCCTCCCAGTGGGTCGCTGCGACGTAGAGGTCGTCCATTCCGCGCGCGTAGGCCATCGGTGCACAGAGGCCGAGCAGGCCGAGGCCGTGGCCGACGGAGCTGTACCACGCGCCGTCGACGTGGCGTTTGTAGTGAGCCAGCAACATCGGGTGGGCGAGAAACGAGAGCATGTTCGACTCGACGAACGACGTCTCGAGGCCGTGCTCCTGGGCGAACGAGGTGGTCCGCGAGCGGAGGTGATCCCACTTCTCGTCGTCGGCCGAGTCGGGCGTGATCGTCCATCCCCGAATGCTGATCAACGTCGGTTCCTCCTCGCGGTGGCGGACGTACGAACACGTCGAGTCGACGCCGCCGGTAAAGAGCAGGCCGCTCTCCCCGCTCGCATCAGGTTGGACGTCTACGGTCTCTTTCGCGTAGAGCGTTCCGCCCTCGAGAAAGTCGTGCATCGAGCACAGCGACTCCTGGACCGCCGAGAGGGCCGAGGCGAACGTTTCGTCGACCTCGTCGACGTAGACGTCGGCACCATTCGCCCACGCGACGGGACAGACCTGTGCGAGGACCGGAATGACGAGGATGCCCTCGGGCACGTCCTCGATCGAAACGTCGTACTCGGTTCGAAACGATTCCGTCGAGAAGAACCGCTCGAGGTCTCGTGACGTGGTAACGTCACACTCGAGGGTCGTCTCGTCGGCGTCGACATAGTCGATGATAATCTTTGACATAGGTTGCACTCAACTGGCGTCACAGTGACGGATAGACACTGTCCGCGCTCGCCTCGAGCGATCACGACCGGCTACAAAAATCATCAGAATCGTTGATCGTTCTGAAATGGAGAATGCAATCCATATCGATACGTGAGAGGTAGTAGTCCGACCATACTGTCGCCGTCGAAGCCACGAGCCGAGCGAATTAGCCCGTCACCAGCCGCCGAGAACACTGTGTACGCTGTGTCCGGCGGCCCAGAGACACCGACTCGAGTGGTATCGGGACGGCCCAGTCGACGAACGAGCGCGAATCGGCTTCCGGTATCGTCGATAGTCGACCTTCCACAGTCGGGACGCGCACAATCCCGTCGTTCTCCGAAATCGTTCCGGATAGGAGCCCTATAACAAACGTCGCTATCGGTGACCCTCCGGCCAACACATGCGTATCGCTACTGGACCGGACAGCGCCCATTCTGAGAAAGCATGAAACGGTCGACACTCAACGTCACGTTTGCTGTTGGATTTCTCGCGGTTGCGATGGGGATTCTCGTCGCGAGAGCGAACCCCGCAACGACGTACGAATCATCGGTCTACATGGCAACGCCGGCGGTCGTCTGGGTCGGATTCGCCCTCGCCTTAGCCATCGCCGTCAGTACCGCACTGACCTGTCGCGGGCGCGAACAGGGATACGGGATCGCACTCGGCGCGACGACGGTAACGGCCATCGTCAGCCTGCCGTCGATCAGAAACTATCGCTTCTCCGGGATGGGCGATGCGCTGAGTCACCTCGGCTGGACTCGAGACATCGTCAACGGCGAAATGGGAGCCCACGAGTTGTTCTATCCGGGCTTTCACGCCATCGCGTCGGTGCTCTATCACGTGGGCGGCATTCCGATCGAACGGGGGTTGATGCTCACCGTCGCCATCGTCTTCGTTCCGTTCTTGGTGTTCATCCCGCTCGTCGTTCGCGAAATCGCCGGTGACGGGATGGCGATCGGAATCGCCGCCATCGTCTCCTGGATGGTGTTGCCGATCAACAACATCGCGACGCACATGGGGATCCACACCAACTCGAACGCGCTCTTTCTGGTGCCCGTCGTCGTCTTCGCGTTCGTCGCCTACCTCAATCGCCGGGCGACGATCGAACGACTGCCGTTCGGTCTGTCGCCGTTTAGCCTGCTCATCTACCTCACGGGGATCGCGCTCCTGTTGGTCCACCCACAGCAGATGGTCAACGTCGTCGTCCTCCTGGGCGCGATCAGCGTCGCCCAGTATCTCGCGCGAACGCGCTACGACGACCACCCGATGCTCGATCACCCGACCACCTACGCGCACACGGCCGTACTCGGAATCATCTTCTCCGTCTGGGCGGTGAGCAACGAACGGTTCAGAAACGCCGCCGAAGGACTCATCGCCGGCATCTTCGAGGAAGACGTCGGCGGCGGCGCCGAAGTCGACCAGCGCGAGTCCTCCCTCGAGGAAGTCGGGGGTAGCCTCGGCGAGTTGTTCGTCACGATGTTTCTCGATCTCGCGGTCGTCTCGCTGATCGTCGGGCTCTTTATTTTGCTCGTCTGGCTCGGTCGCTCCACGGTCGACTCGGAGACGAAGTCGTTCGTCAACTACCTCTCGATCGCGTTGATCCCGCTGACGGGCATGTTCGTCCTGTACTTCGTCGGAACCCCGACGATGGCGTTCCGCCAGATCGGCTTCATCGCCGTAATTCTCACCATCCTCGCCGGCGTCGCACTCGCCCGCGCGATCGGCGCGCTCTCGAACGTGATCACGCTTCCGGCTGGAACGGCCGTCGCAGCCCTCCTCCTCGGGGCCTGTCTCATCCTCGGATTGATGACGGTGTACGCCTCGCCGATCATCTACAGTCCCAGCCAGCACGTCACCGACCACCAATTCAGCGGCTACGAATCCGCCCTCGAGTACGGTGAGGAAGACACCCCACTCGTCGGCTACGGGACCGACCCGTACCGCTACGACCACGCGATCAACGGTGTCGAAGGTGAGGAGAACCTCGGCGCGGCGACGACCGCCAGCGGCTCGGTCGAGCCAGACGAGTTCGAATCGGGGAACTATAGCGGCGCGTACAACGGGGTGGGGTACAACTTCGTCGTCACGGAGTACGACACCACCCGCGAACTCGACGTCTACCAGGAACTCCACCACAGCGAGGCCGCACTCGAGGCCATCGAGTACGACGACGACGCGGACAAGGTCATCTCGAACGACGAGTTCCGGATGTACGACGTCTCCGGAGAACAATAAGGGTCGAGCGGAGTGCTGCGGTTCGAGCCCCGAGAGCGAGGCGGCGTTCGCGCGATCTGGGGTAGTGGCCGGCATCGCGTAGTGAGCGATCGTAAACAGCATTCGCGAGCGGTCGCGTAGTGTACGCGCGAGTGATTAGCGGGGCGGGTAACACCCAGCAGGGGATACCGTTCTCGCAACGTGAGGCAGTGACTCGAGTACGTAAACGAGCAGTGGTGACTCGAGTACGTAAACGAGCAGCGGTGACTCGAGTTTCCCGTGGTCACCGTCCCCTCGTCGGCACGTTCCTCGAACTCGTACGTGCGAATGAAACAGAGATACTTCCTCGAGAGGCGTCCCCGCTCGATCGAGTCGCCGAGACGGAGCAATTCTGTCGGTGGCCCCATCGCTTCTTCGTGCCACCGTCACGAGATGACCCGGTACTAATCATCAATTGTCCGTCTCGAATCGTTCGTTGCCCGTGCCTACGCCGAGTGCGAATCGATGAGGGCTCGAGAGAAAAATGTGCCGTAAACGGGCTCTCGAGGGCGTAATACACGATTTACCGGGATAAACGGTCGGACAAACAGTTCAGTTACGCCGACTCTGATTCACAAGTTCTTACTTAAATTACCACAGATTCTGTCATAATCCCCAGTGTTAGAAACACATTCTGTAAATTTAATCCATATCACCAAGGAAAAGTTTATGAGTATAAGGCCAGGTTACGCAAGTGTATGGCGCAGAAACCCCGTACGTCCGAGACGGATACATCACCGACTACTGGCCGTAACAGCGGATTAAACCGCCGCAGCTTCGTTCGCTCGGCGGCTGCAACCGCGACCGCGGCATTCACGTTCGGTGCGGCCGGCACGGCCGCCGCTCAGGACGACTACGAGGTCATCGAAGCCGAAAACCAGGAGATCACCGTCGAGAGCGGTGAGACCTGGGAGAACAAACTCATCGATATGACCACCGGACAGGATATTACGATCACCACCGTCGGTAGCGACTGGACGGTTCGCAACATCGGATTCGAGGGCGAGAACGTCTCCGGAGCCGGTTCCGCGACGTTCGGTATCTCCGACGACGGTGGCGAGAGCACGATCGAAAACGTCTATCTCGGTGACGGCTCCGATGACGGAAATCAGAGTGGGACGGGCCACGGCCAGACGGCATTCTGGGCGAACCCGGAACACGCTGGCCACATCGACATGACGAACGTCAACATTCAGGGCTTCGCGGACAACGCCGTCTATGGCTCCGCCCCTGGAAACGGCGGCGGCGGTACGATCCACATCGACAGCTGTTTCGCCGCTAACTGTTACGTCTCCCACTTCCGTCTCGCGACTGAGGGGAGTCGAATTACGAACTCGAGCGTCCTCGTCGACGACGAGGGCTACGAAGGCCGTGGCATCTGGGCCTGGGCACCCGGGACGATCGAAGTCGAAAACTGCCAGATCGAGATGAACGGCCACAACAGCGCGATCGACGCCGGTGCCAACGGGCAGGGCACCGACGTCGCTCTCATCGACAGCCAGTACGACGAGCAAGCCGGCATCGCCGAGCACGACGGCTCTAACGTCCAACTCGAGGGCGACACGGGAACCGATCCCGAAGCGTTCATCCCCGACGGAACGCCGACCAGCGCCGAAGAAGCGGCACTCGGCGGCAACTAACGACGCATCGACACCCTGCTGACGCGACTACTCACCCGTTGCTCTCCACTTCGTTCGCGGCTTTTTTCGAGTCGACTCGTCTTCCACGAGTGCCAGCGCTCGCGGACGCACCTCGAGTTCGAAGTGCGATTTGTGATGTCCGCGCGCGAGGATCGATCACGAACGAGTCCTTCTCGAGTGTCGACCTGAATTCGTCGGAATTGACAGCTCAGCGGCCCGTACAGACGCGTTGAGTGGAACTATTTCCTCGCCGTGTACTCACGGCGGCTGTAGTTATGCGTGGCATTCACATACTTGTTTTCGAACCGAAAGACGGTGTGCGACGCGAACCGAACTGAACGGACGCCGATGAACCGTTCATCGGATTCCGTAAGGGAGGATTACAACGCGTTCTGATGCGCGCTCGCGGCACTATCTCCAGTAATGATAGATTGTTTGATAATATTTCCACGTTCAAAATATATAACATTCCATGAGAGAATGTCCATTATTTCCTGAATAAACTAACACAGACCAGTTACAGTCTGTAAGTTTTAAGTTAATGAGAGGAGAAAGTTTATGGTCGTAGTTTCATATTACCCGATTGCATGGCACGCGAACCTTCGGTATCAGACGGTGATAGAGATGTCGGTAGCGAAACAAGACCGGCAGAACAGACAACGCAGACGACTGGCCTGCTCGGTCGGCGGTCGTATATGAAACTGGCCGGCGCGACGACCGCAGCGGCCGCGATGTTTGCAACCGGCTCGAGCGCCGATGAGGATGACTACGAGGTCATCGAAGCGAGCGGGCAGACGATCAACGTCGACAACGAAACATTCGAGAACAAGCTGATCGACGTCTCCAACGGAAACGCGATCACCGTTAGCGTCGGGGACGACGCGACGATTCGGAACGTCGGTGTCTCCGGCCTCTATCAGGGAGACGGCTTCATCTTCTCGATCGGTGGCGGCGGCGAGGTCGAGTTCGACAACGTCTACCTCGGCGACGGTGCGAACAAAACTGGTGGTGACCACGCACACGGACCCGGTGCCGTCTTCTACCATCGAAACGCGAGCGCCGACGTGACGTTCCGCCGGATGAACGTTCAAGGCTATCCGAACAACGGCTTCTACTGCTCCAACAGCGCCAACGGTGGCGCAATTACGTGGATCGACTGCTACGGGAAGAACAACGGCGTCTCCACGTTCCGCGCCGCGAGCGGTGAAGACAGCCTACACAACTGCGTCGCGTACAACGACGATACCGACTACTCCACCGACTACGGAAGCTGGGGCGGCTACACTGAGGACTCCGGCCGACCACTGTGGGTGCACAGCCCCGGCGGCGTCGTCGCCGAGGACTGTCACTTCGCAGCAGGGAGCTACCCGAGCGCCGTGTTGACCCACGACGGAGCCAACGCCACGCTCGACGGCGGGGCCATCTCCGGTGGGACGAGCGGTGCAGTCGACACCTCCAGCGCCGGCTCGGATCCTGATCTCTCGGTCCCCGACGGCGTTCCAACGTCCCCAGAGGAGGCTGTTTCGGGAAATGAACACGGCGGGAGTGGCAGTGGCGACGACGAAGCTGTCGGTAACGGCGACGACGAAGAACTCCCTAACGCACTCGTGTTCGACGGAAACGAGACGACGAACGCAACCAGATACGAATTCGAAGTAGCCGGTGATGTCGAACCCTCAAGCGGCGAGGACGCCGACATCGACGGCTCGCTCGTACACGGCGTCGTCGCAGACTGGAGCGAACCGTTCCGATTCGACGGCGACCTCGAGCAACTCACCCTCGACGGACCGGCAACGGTCTCGCTCGACGGCGACGAGATCGATCCGGACGACTACGGCGAGGAGTACCCACACACCCTCGAGGTCGAGGGAGAAGGTGAACCGACGAGTTTCGAGGTGACGGTCGACGGCTCGATCGATCTCGAGTCGTCAGCGGCCGAAGACGACGAGACGACGACGGTTTCCGGGTCGACGGTGCAAAGTTCCGTCACCGACGACACGGTCACGGTCGAGTTCTCCGGGGCGCTGACGGACGTGACGATAATCGACGGCGACGCCACGGTCCGCCTCGACGACGACGTAATCGACTCGGACGACTACGGCGACCACAAACTGCTCCCACACGCGCTGGTGATCGACGGAACGGAAGACGACGATCCCAGCGAGTACACCTTCACGGCGAGCGGTGCGGTCGTCGAGTCCACCTACCAGGATGCGACGATCGACGACGACGACGTGATCGAAGCGCAATCCGTGACCGGTGACGTCGACGGCCACCTCGACGCGTACTGGTTCGACGGTGACATCGAGGACTTCACGCTCGTGGGCAACGCAACGGTCGACATCCAGTATAACGTCCGCGAACAGTAAGCATCGCTGTCAGTACACACCCGTTATCCGACGCGATGGGTGAGGGAGGTGCCACGGAAACGGCTCACCGACTGACTGCGAGACGTGACGGTTCGGACACCGTGGACACCTCTCTCGTACTCTCCTTTCTGCCGACGGTCGCGTCGAATGCAAAGTCGTCGGGAACCGATAGGTACCGGTTATATTTGGTGTATGCCACCGCTTCAGCCGTGTGAAATCACCGATGCCGATGACAGCGTCCAACACGTACCGGAACTAACAGTCGTAGTATTCACAGACGTTCTGATAGAAATTAGTGAACGACGCCTACACGTGGGCCAATATGTTCAGATGAGCACTACAGACCGTACGAAATGAATAACAAACTGTATGATACGCCCCACGTACGATATGGAAATTGGGTTCTACCACGACGCGGCCGGAACCCGCCACGCTGGCGGTATTGCCGTATACATCCAGCAAATGGCGGTGGCACTCAGCCGTTCGAACGACGTGTATCTCTACACCCAACGCGGTGAGTTCTCGTCGCTCATTACTCGTTCAGACGTCACCGTCGTCGAAACACCCTCGTTCGAAGATCACTGGTCACAATCACTCGAGCCCTTCCTTCCACTCGGAACGCAAGAACACAGCAAGTTGCTGATGACCTACTGGGCCGCGAGAAACGACGTTATCGACCAGATGAACGGCCACCTCGACGTGCTCTTTACCTCCCAGTATCTCGACGATCTGTTGCTCTCGAATCTCGTCGATGTCCCGACCGTCTACACCTTCCACCGACTCTCGAGAATCGGAATCGGCGGGACGCTACGAGAACGCTTCTCCCAAACGGAACACGTGCTGGTGAACTCCGAGGATACGAAAACACAGGTCGAAACGAAACTCGAGTACGACGTCGGGGAAATCATCTATCCGGGTGTCGACGTCGACGAGTTCCAACCCGGCGTCGAGCCAGCCATTTCGAGTGACGACCCACTCATCCTCTTCGTGGGGCGACTCATCGAAACCAAAGGCATCTACGACCTCCTCGAGGCCGTTGCTCGACTCGAGGGCACCCAAGAACTGCACTTCGTCGGCAGTGGCGACGAAGAAGGGGTCCGAGCGCGGGCGGACGAACTGGGTCTGGCAGATTCAGTCGTCGTTCACGGCGAGATTCCCCACCCCGAACTGCCGGCGTACCACGCCGGCGCAGACGTGTTCTGTCTACCGAGTCACTACGAAAGCTTCGGAATGGCGAACATCGAGGCGATGGCCTGTGAGCTCCCGGTCGTCACGACCGATCACGAGGGCATCAAAACGTACCTCACTAACGGGGAGAACGGACTCCTCGCTCGCGTCAGCGATCCACAGGATCTCGCCGACAAACTGAGGATGGTACTCGAGTCCCCACGGCTTCGCGAGTCACTCGCCAGCCAGGCCTACGTCGACAGTCAGGCGTTCGCCTGGCGTTCGCAGGCCGAGCGCCTCGAACAGTTCTGTGCCGAGGTTCTCGAGGTTTCCGAGCCACCAGAACCGGCGTCGAGGGAACCGCTCCAGCCAGAGACCTAGTGGGCGACGGGAAGCGACAGCGCATCCCGAATGGACGGAGGCGACTACCGCTATTGGACTCGGCTTCGTCTGAAAAGTGGCTCCCGCGTCGACACGGGAACAGATGCTGGCACGCGAACTGCTCCGGTATTCGATTACATCATCGGGAGCCATTGACTACTACGAACGGCGCGAACAAAAGTCCTTCTCGCTTCAGCGTGCTGACTGTTTCGAGATGGTAACTGACGAATAGCGTCCGACCTTCGGCCGTATTTCGGAAAGCACAGTCGGTCCCGTCTCACCAGGGCCGATTACTCGATTCGCGAGAGTTTGCCGTCGACGTTTTGCTCCAGTTGTCGATTGGTCACGAGGTGAGCGGCCGAAAGCAAGAGGAACGAAACGACGACGACAGCCGCCAGCCCAATCGTCGGAACCGTCGACAACGGTGGAACACCGAGGAACGCACCGGTGAGGAGGGCTGCGCCGATGACGCTGAGCGTTGCGTACCAGCGATCCCAGCGATCCTGGCGGTGCGTATCCGTATCGAGATACATCATTAGCAAGTCGGCGTTGTCGGCGAGCGAGATCAGGCCGCGGTCCTGATCGTACTCGACGATTCCCGCATCGTCCATCTTCGGCAGGTGGGTCTGATAGAGCGCGACGTAGACCCGCTTTCGTTGGTCCGAACTGAGCGCAGTGACCTCGGTGTCGTTCTCCCAGGCCGCGATCTGTTCGGCGAGTTCACCGAGCGTTACCGTCTCCTCCGCCTCGAGGAGATACGAGAGGACCTCTCGTCGACGTCGATTTTTCAGGAGTTCGAAGATGACGTCTTTCGAGAGCTGTTGGGCTTCCTCCGAGTCAGCCACCGACGTGATTTCGTCGGGGAGTGACGTGTCGATCGACGACATCACGAACGACCTCCGAACGTCGTGTCGTCTGTGTCGATGACAGGTTGGAGTTGGAAGTAGCTACCATACGCCCGGAACGACGGGGTCCGCTGTCCGTTTGATCGGCAAATCGCAGTCACGATTGACACACCAAGTTGTACACCAATACTGACACTCTTAAGGACAACCACGTTTCGCACCCGCTGCAAAGCAGGTACGGAGTGGCTTCGCTCCCTGTCTGATGACGGGAGCGATCGGTGTCAACCGAGCCGAACGCAGCGGCCACAGGGGCCGCGCAGTATCGGCCGATTGCGTTGTAGTATCTCTCGCGTACGTACAACGTCTTCCGGGGGAACGACACGTGAACCGACGGCGGCGGGGAACGGTGCGACACGACACTGGTTCGGAACGTTTGGTGGCAACGACATAAAGACAAACGACAGTTCGCCCGCGAAAGGCGAGTTTACGTCGTGAAGTCCTGATTTACGACAGATTCACGGAACAACGATCCACCCATTTCATGTGGCGTGTTTACGAACCACATAACCGGGCACTGCCGTTTTCGCGGCACTCGCCCGAAGACGAGTAGTGGGTTGGACAGGCGTAATCAAACCAGTCAGGTGCGTTGATCGGGCACGACACCGTCGTCTCGAGAGCGTTCGTCGCTCTCTTTGCATTCTCTCTTTGAATCGGAAACCACCACGCAATTGGCGTAAGTCACTGTTTCCCGCGAAACCATGGTAGCCCCTTACAGTGGCGGCTCCGCTTCGTCCACTACTGATGACGCGGTCCATCATCGATCACACGACGAGCGAGTCAGAAAAGACAGCACCTGGGCTGTGTCCCGACTGTGAGACGGATACGATCGTCCACGACCCGGACCGCGGGGAGCGTGTCTGCGAAGAGTGTGGGCTCGTCCTCACCGAAGATCCGATCGACTACGGACCGGAGTGGCGAGCATTCAACGCCCAGGAACACGACGAACTCTCTCGAGTCGGTGCACCGCTCACCCAGTCGATGCACGATCGCGGACTCACGACGACGATCGACTGGCGGAACAAAGACGCGAACGGCCACTCGATGTCCGCCGATAAGCACGGCCAACTCCACCGACTCCGCGTCTGGCAAGAGCGAATCCGGACGAAGAACGCGGGCGAACGAAACCTCAAGTACGCGCTCTCGGAGATCGATCGAATGGTCAGCGCGCTGGGCGTTCCAAAGCCCGTCAAAGAGACGGCAAGCGTCATCTACCGTCAGGCGCTCGAGCAGGATCTCATTCGCGGACGCTCGATCGAAGGCGTCGCGACCAGCGCCCTCTACACGGCCTGCCGTAAGGAGGATATTCCGCGGAGCCTCGAGGAAGTAACCGCCGTTTCACGGGTGGACCAACGAGAGATTGGGCGGACCTATCGTTACATTGCCGACGAACTCGATATCAACCTCGAGCCGACGAACCCCAGGCAGTTCGTTCCGCGCTTTTGCTCCGAACTAGACGTCGACAAGGGGGTCGAAACGAAGGCCGTCGAGATCATCGACCAGACGACCGACCAGGGCCTTCACTCGGGCAAGTCGCCGACGGGCTTCGCCGCCGCCGCGATTTACGCCGCCGGCTTGCTCTGTGACGAGACGATTCCACAGCGAGCGGTCGCCGACACGGCACAGACGACCGTCGTCACCGTTCGCAACCGCTATCGCGAACAACTCGACGCGATCGATCAACAGCCCGCGACCTGATTACATGATCGAGCGCTCTTCGTCCCCCCGCGAACTCGTGTAGAGATCCTGGTCAGCCACCGCGTGAAGGTTTGCATAAGGAACGAACGCGATGAACTCGTCGTTCTCGTCGTAGAGTTCGATACCGTTTTCTGTGTGATCGTATCGCTCGCAGTCGATCTGTCCCTCGGGGAGGATCGCGCGGAACATACCCGAGTGGACGGTGGCCAATCAGAAATAGCTGGGCGGTGACGACGACGGGCCGAGGTCGGTCGTTTCGAGTGCCTCGAGGAGCTACCGTGTTCGTGTGGTTCCCGTGGACAGGTGTCGTCCACGGTGGATGGTCGGTCGGTGTCGCTACGCTTCCCGCCGACTCCCGCTCGAGGCGGTGGACCCACGGCTATCGACGGCGGGAGAACGGCCGCTCGGAGCCGGGTGGTGGCTCGGCGGGGGCGCGTTTCGGGGTGGGTGGGTGGCCGTGGACGGGGTTAGCCGTGGACGTCAGCTGTCTCCGGGTCGCTCGAGTCCGTCAGTTCGGTCCGTCGGGACGAGTCCGTCGCTCCGTCCCGTTTGCTCGAGCGCGTCGCGTCGCGGTCCTCGCTCGAGTCGTCCCGTCTCGCATTCGCCGACTCAGCCGCACGACCCCGTTCGCCGGGGATCGAGGCGTCCGCCGGAACGATTACCCGACGTTCGGTGTACTCGAGGCCGTTCTTGCGTTCGGTCCGCCTGCGTACCGCGAGTCGATTCTTCGAGAGGTCGAGCAAGGCGTCGATCGTCCGGGAAACCAGCTTCTTCGCGTAGCTCTCGGTGATCCCCGGCTCCTGTCGGCGGATCCAGTGTTTGAGGTCGCTCGCAGTGACGAACTCTCGAACGTTCTTGCAGCCGCGTTCCCACGGATCGTCGCCGACGCTCGGGTCGGTTCGCGACCGCCAGAGTTTCGCGGCCAGTCGCGTCGGGAGGGCGTTCGCCGCGGCGCGGCGTCGCTGGTCGTCCATCCGGGCGAGTTGCTGGATCGGGAGCAAGTCGCCGAACGCCAGGGAGACGTCGCCGCCGCGCTCGAGCGGGTCGGCGCTCTCGGGTACCCGGAAGTAGGCCGCGCCGTCTCCCTTCTCGATTCGCTCGAGTCGGCCCTCCGGGACGGTGACGACGTGCTCGTCGACGGTGGCCGTCCGGAGGTGGGCCCCCTTCTCGAGTTCGCGAGACTGGAGCTCCGCAACGCGTTCTTTGTTCGCGCCGGCTTTCTTCAGCGCCGCGTCGGTGGCGCTCTCGAGGCGGCCGGTTTCGCCCTCGAGGTCCGCGACTCGATCGGCCAGTTCGTCGACGGTTTCCTCGAGTCGGTCTCGATCGCGCTCGAGGGACGCGATGCGTTCGTCTTTGGACTCGAGGCGAGTCTCCAGGGCCTCGAGTCGGTCGGAGAGGTGAGCGAACTCGTCGGATCGGTCCGAGTGGGTTGGCTGGTCGGGCGTCGGTTCGTCCGGGTCGGTCGTCGATCGTGGTGACATTGGTGTCGGGTTGTAGGTGTGGTTCGGAGGCGATGCAGTGGCGGTCGCCCGCATTCGACCGGCTGTGAGGGGCCGTTCGGACGGGCGAGCGTCGTCACTCGCGGGGCGGATCGTCGGCTGCGCGAGGAGTGCAGTCGTCGGCGTCGACGCGCGAGCGGAGTCTGAGCGACAGCGGATTGAGTTGGGCGCGAACCTCGCGCAGCCGACGCCGAGTTTGAGCGCGCGTCTCGTCGTCGAATGCGGCAGCGTCGGGGATCGACTCGAGCAGCCGTTCCGTCTCGGCGTCGAGGGCCTCGAGTCGGGCGACGTAGCGTTCGGTGGCCGCCACCTCGCGGTCGCAGGGCTCGTCGCGGTCGAGTTCGTCGGTCACGGCTCGGATCCCTCGAGTGCGTCGGACCCGGAGCCGTCGGGGGCGTCGCGATCGGTCTCGAGTCGCGGATCGTCGGCCGCGTCGACGAGCAACAGTCCGGGTCGGTCGTCGATCGCCGCGAGGTCGTAGACGCGGACCGAATCGGTGGGCTCGAGTCCGAGTTCGGTGATGGCGACGGGACCGACGCCGATGCGAAGGGCGTCGCGTCGGCTGCACAACGCGTATTCCGTAATCGAGTCCGCGTGGGCGTGGGCGGTGGTGGTCGCGGGAACGAGTGCAATGCCGTCCTCGCGTGCGAGGGCGTGCACTCGAGACGCGTCACACCACTCGCGGTCGGCGAGGACGGCGCTCGAGAGCGTGACCGAGCCGCCGGTGCTGACGGTGTGCGTGCCGAGGTAGCCCCGGCCCGTGGGGACGACGTACCTCGAGTCCGTCACGGGCGGTCACCTCGGGATGGGGTGGCGTGGGGTGGGTCCTCAGACGTGTTCGGACGGTCGAAAAACGGGAGGACGACGCGCTCGTCGTCGGGGAGGATGGCCGGACGGGGCGGGTCGTCGCGGCCATCCGGTTGGCTATCGGTACCGTCGTCTATGGGGTAATCTCTTTGACCCCTCGAGTATTGGTTTCGCATGGTCGGATTCCTCTTTCGGAGGTAGCCCCGACCCCCGGCGTGGTGCTACACGTCGGACCTTTCGATCCGGTGGGGGTGGGCCGAGTGTGTGTTTGTGTTCTAGTTACAAATAATTTCTTGCTTTGGTTAAATTAGTGTAGGCGAGTTTTTGTTGAAAGGCAGGATCTCCGCGGCTCTGGGACCGTTCGTCGGGTGCTTCTGACGCCGGTGGTTTTCGAGGCCAGTGGACTCGAGTTCGTGAGACTCAGTGTTTCATCCGCTACTCTATGCCTTCAGATCGGGTTCGTGAACACATGAGGCATATTTTGCAGCGCTGAGTGAGGCTCGAGTGGAGTTTTGTAAAGGATACGTCGTGCTCACGGTCGTATCGGCGGCTCTCCCACCGACCCATCACTGTGCACACGGCGTTACCGGTTTCGTGTGCATATTCGGGTAACGGAGTTTGCCGACGTGTGACCGCAGGGGCTCAAACTTCAGTAGCAAGTATTCGTTCTGCTGTGGATTCTCCAATGCCATCTATTTCGATTAGATTGTCAACTTCCGCATCCATTAGTTCATATACTGATTCGTATTCACTTTCGAGGTTCTCAGCGATAGTCGGGCCAATTCCCGGGAGATCAGTGAAGTCAAAGGAGTCACCACGTTCTTTGACAAGATCAGGCATGTCCTTGAATTCCCCATATAGGTCTACAACCGCATCTCGGAACTCCCTCCGCGTCTGGTCTCGGAAATTGGGGCTAAAGGGTTCTCGTTTGCGGTCCCCATCAACTAATTCGTACTCCTTATTGATAGACAAATCAAACGCGTTTCTTCCTTTTTGCTTGAACTTGACTGATATTTCGACTCCACGGGCTCTTTCGACGTTTTCGCAATAGATCTTTGCAGAGTCAAAGAAGAAGTCGTTCTCAATGCACTTGTCGACAATCGGATTATCTCTGAGGCTCTTGCCTGTTAGTGCTAACTCAGTGATGTTGGAGAGGTGTTTGTCAATTTGCTCCTCCAACTCATCCCCAGCAGACTCAATGCTGTCGAATGAATCGTCTTGGTCACCATTCTGGCGAACGCCTAAATGACGAACGTTGCGTGTATCCCAGTTATTTGGATTGTAGGTTAGAAATTCGTCAAAGAAGTCTACTCGATCCTCCAGTGGTGAGATTGCTTCTATGCGGATGTCAGCACGTTCTACTTCAGACTTACCTTCAAACTGTCTTTTCCTGTCCCAGTAGCCGAACAATTCTTTTACTGAATCAAATTCATCTGCATTGAAAAAGTTTTGAGTTACCTTGTAGATGTTATCCTCCTCCGTTTCGTGGATTTTGAAGTATGTTGTCCGACTTGTAGCATCCATTAGGTTCCGCTGAGACGATCTACGATGAGTATAGCTAACTTGGATATCGATACTATGTTCATCTCGTTGAGTGTCTGTTATACGGAGGCTTGAGTCTTCGTTAATGATCTCCCCGTCTTCTTTGAGTGCCCTCAGGTCCCCCTCTAACCCATCGATTGAATCTTTAGACTCTACTACGAATGCAGTGGATTTTTCGCTGTTACTTCTTCCTTCTAACTCCTTTTTCAATAGTAGAACGCTATCTAAGTCATAGAGCAGATGCTTCCCCACATTAGCAACCTTCCCTGCGTCCCCTGAATGGATGAATAGCTTCTTATCATCACGAAGGAACTCTTGGGAGTCTATTCGCCCAATTTCGTCTTTATAGATCACTTCAATGTCTTTGACGGTTGGATATTGTTCAACAATTTCTCTACGCATTATCATCACCTCTCAGACCTTCCGTATAGTTGTCGTACGTAACCGATGGCAATGTATCGAAGTCGAATTTTGGGATTTCCTTATCTTCTACAATCTCTCCATTATCTGGTATAATTGTATTCGCAAACTGGGCTTTAGCTGACTCTATATCTTGAATTCCTCTATCAAGATGTTCGTTATCATAATATATCAGAACCTCCTCAACATCAAGTAAATTATACTCAACTAACGCTTTGAAAACCACCTCCAGCGAATCCAATGTAAAGTCTCCAAAGTAAAATATGACATTGACCCGCTCAAACCCTGTGGGTGTGTTTTCTCTATCATACCCGCTTGCTCTTTTTATTTGAACAAATATTAAATCTGACAATAGGGCCTCCAGTGCGAGTGAGTCTTGCTTATCTGGGAACGGCTTGTCCGCCATCGAGGGATAGTAGAAATACACCTCATCCGAATCATTATTGTAGTCGTTCTTTAGCCGGTTATACTCTTTAGCTAACCGAGCTAACTTGTTTAACTCTCGATTCCCTAAAACCGCAATTTCGTACGTCCCTCGTTCTTTACGATGAATACCCACGTCCGAGACGTATCCTTGGAAGTCAGCCTCATGAAAATTATCAGAGGACCAAATACCGACTACTCCTGCATTGTAGTTTCTTTGCTCATAACCGTTCAAATGTTCCTCAAATTTATCAGACTCAGGAACACACTCGACTGTTTGGAGAGTTTGAGTCATAGAATCGCGTAGATCATCTCTGTTGATATTTTCCCATTTGCGGATTTTCGATTCAACAAAGACACCACGCTCTAGGTTATGGAACGGACTATCGTAGGTAAAGTAAGAGTCTACACCATGACCCTTAGTGCGGTTTGCATGTACGCCTGATGTGCAGGGAACATCCACATTCGATTTCCCTCGTTTAGTCCATCCCAGCTCGGTGAGGAGAGCATCGAGACGCTCATTGGCTACTCGACCGCGTTCACCCTCGTCTTCAGGCATAATTCACCTCCTCTCCTCCACCAACAACACCCTCCTTGATTACGTCAAGTACAGTTGCCATGTTGTCAATATTGTTATATACGATGATTGAACCGCTATTATATATGCCAATAGTCACACTCTCACCATCAGTTTTCACGGATGCTCCAAGGTAGGAGATATCTCCAGAATGTTTATTTAACAAATCACGCCCCAAGTTCTGGTCGTCAATATCGATCTGAAAGCTACCGACTGCTGAGTCTGTTATTGGGTAGTCAGATATCTTTATAGAATTCAACTCAACTCGGTATCGGCTCTCAATGGTGCTCAGAACCTGTTGGGGGCTGAAAGATGTATTCTCAATGGTCGTTTCCCAACTCGTCACCTGACCAATTTTATTTGTGACGTTTGAAACACTGTCCTTGTTAGCGAAGACTTCCAGGATACCGTATTTAGTATCCACTCTGAACGGGATCATCTCAACTGTTTGAATCTCTTCCTTGGTCACCTCTTGCGTATCCTCGTCGTATACCTGTTGGATTTCCGGCCTTGTGAGAAGAAGATATGCTGTAATCAAACTAGGTTCCACTTGCTCAATAGAGAATCCATAGGCCTCCCCCTTTTCGTATGGGTTTTCCTCTAATAAATTAATGAACTGAGATGTTTCTAAGTCTCCTAATGAGATACGTGAGAAGTTATCTGCGTATGGCGGTGATCCAATCATGCTCAGTCAGTATTTCACACATTCTTTGTTACACCACTGATATAAATAATCTTTGGGCGGACATATGGCCATCATTATCCAGGATGATGGAAAGATATGGAAAAATTCACACCTGGTTATTCTTTTCGTAGACTATTATGGAATATCACATTCATTTGTAGTATCAATAGATCCCTTATAATGCCACATATATGATGAATAGGTGTTGCAAAACATGGTATGCATGCCTACCAATTCAACCAATAGTAACTTGAGCGAAAAATAAGCATATTATGTGAACTTGTATTTCAACATCAGAGTAACGCACTAATTTAATATAACTACAAAATTCATATTTGTCAACATTACTTTGTTACATTATCAACCTCTGTTTTACGTGCTTTAACTGGCGATCCGCGTGCAGAGGTGGAAAGGTGCGCCGATGTTTTTGGCGCTGTCCATTTGAGTGACGCTATCTATTCGAGTTGGCGAATTGCATCACTAACTGTGAGTCCGTGTTGTTCCGCGATCCCGTCTGCCAAGCTTAGGGCCCACTCCTCTTTTTGAGCTACCTTATACTCCTGAGCAAGCAAAGTAAGAGCATAGACAATTAGTAAATCATCTTGTGGGTGGTGCATGATACCCGCGATTGGCCTCGGCTTCATTAAAAAACTCTCTGACGAACAATTATTCCCAAAACGGTGGTTAGCGATGATCTAGACTCGTGTTCACCTCCTCTTCTAATGCACTCACCTCTTCCTCGAGCGCAGCAATCCTGCACTCCTGGGCGAGCATGATAGAAATGAGGTGCGTGTTCATTGGGTCCATGCTATTCTGAATGCCGCCAGCATCCGCGAAGTTCCGTGCCTGATCAAAGAGTCGCTCGAAGTGAGGTTTGTACTGCTGACGGAGTGCTCTATGGTACGGAGACCAATCGTTTTCGAATTGTCTGATTGTGTCTCGGTATGTGGGGTTTGTCTTGCCCATACGTGAGACACCGAGAGGAAGTAGACACTCGAAGACAGGACAGAGAGTTTACGACCATTAGCCTTGCCCACAACTCCTCGAGCCGAAAGTCAACGCAAACCCTAACGCCATATTTGTGACAGACAGACGCAGGACACAACGACGAGAGACGACGATGAACAGGAGTTGGTGGGGACAAAGCTGTCGGGAGTGAACCGACAGCAACGCCCCAGTCGCTGGTGGGTGAATCGGAGAGAGTGATCGAGAGCCGGTGTCGATGATGTTGGACCGGCGCTCGATCACTGGCGGGATCGTCGGATGCCCCAGGTCGGACAGACTGTCAAGACAGTTTTCCACCCCGCCATGAATTACTTCGTGCTCAACATAATAAGACTGATACCTAACTAGTAATGTGCACGACGGAATGACCGTCCCAGCGGTGCTGTGCGGGACGGTACTTCTGTTGCTTTTTTGTCACTAAACACACTGCAGAGGCTGAACGGGTATTGGACCCTGGCCTTAGCCGCAGTCTTCCTCCCAACCGTGCGCCTCGAGTGGCACCTCGAGTTGTCTCGGGACCTCGACCGGCATGAGTCCGTGTTGATTCGCGATGGCGTACGCGAGATCGCTTGCACGCGCTTCGGTCGGTGTGCCCCTGTGCTCACGAGCGAGTTCGACAAGGGCGTGCACGATCAGGAGATCGTCCTGCGGATGGCGCATCGCTCTATCTGGTCCCACTATCCCATTTAAATTCTCGCGTCTCCGCGACGCGGACTCGAGCGGCACTCGAGAATCCCAGAATAGCCCCGATATCATAAGACATTTTGTATAACTAGTGCTACATTGTGCGTCTCGAGTAGGTCTGATAGAAATCACATTGCCCACCGACAATCATTTTTGGCAAGACCAGAGACAGCCGGAGACAAAGCCCAGTTCGGTTCAAAGATAAGATGTGTTTGCTGGGTGGAATGCACTCGCCAGCCATCGCGAAGAAAACCACGGTTACACATTGATCAAGTAGTCCTCTGGGCCGGTATATTTTGACCTACAGTTGGCGAAACCGTACCGAATAGTACGAAGCCAGGTCTTAATGCCTCTTGACCTATTGGTATTGATTGTGATTGCCGTCTGGTGATGAAATTATAGTATAACTCGAGTGAGTCGGACGATCATAAGAATAGTTACTAGACAAGTCCTTACATCTCAGACTCTCTGCGTGCACAGGTTAGCGGAGTAGAATGAAATCAGATTTTCTATTGGGAATCGTACATTACTGTACGGGTGAACAAATCATCGTCTGGTTTGGAAACGGTGACTCGCGTTTAATACTACCAGCAATCAGTGCAGGAGTGGGCAGCGTACAGGCGGAGATGGCATAATACGTCCCAGCAGTAGGGCGTTGCACCGGGATCCTAAACCAGTGGCAACGCCATTTCCGAGTACGCGCCCGGAGAATAAAAATATGAAACGTACTCAAAAACCAGCCGACGAGGATTCGACTACTGGCCGTCGCGGTCTGCTACGAATGGGAGGCGTTGCAGGACTGAGTCTCGTCGGGTTCAGTGGCGTCGCTTCCGCAGGGAAAAACGGTCGAAACGGTAAAAACGGCAAAAACGGCAAGAACAACGGACGGAACGGGAAGCACAACGGCCGGAACGGTAAGAACGGTAACGGACGGAACGGCAAGCGCAACGGACGGAACGGCAAGCGCAACGGCCGGAACGGTAAGAACGGTAACGGACGGAACGGCAAGCGCAACGGACGGAACGGCAAGCGCAACGGCCGGAACGGTAAGAACGGTAACGGACGGAACGGCAAGCGCAACGGCCGGAACGGCAAGCGCAACGGCCGGAACGGCAAGAACAACGGCCGGAACGGCAAAGGACGGAACGGTAAGAACGGTAACGGCCGGAACGGCAAAAACGGCAAACACAACGGCCGGAACGGCAACGGCAAGAACGGCAACGGCAAAAACGGCAAACACAACGGCCGGAACGGCAACGGCAAGAACGGCAAACACAACGGCCGGAACGGCAACGGCAAGAACGGCAACGGCAAAAACGGCAAGAACGGCAACGGCAAGAACGGCAACGGCCGTCCCCCAGGCAACCGTCCTCCAGACAACCGCCCCCCAGACAACCGTCCCCCAGATAACCGTCCACCGAATCGGTAAACGCAATCACTGTCAGTATTTTTTGCTCTATTGAAAAGACAGTACGGCAGTAGAATCGTCGTTTCTCAGCGGCCGTTCCTTTTTGAAGACGACGGGTTATTCTCGTTTGCGAAGCCACGCAACGGTCCGCTCGAGACCGTCGCGAAGCGAAACCGTGGGTTCGTATCCGAGCGCCGTTCTGGCCGTCGTAATGTCGGCTTCGCTGTGGCGGATGTCACCAGTACGCCCTTCGGTATGGGCAATCTCGGAACCGGAGTCGGTGACGTCGGCGATCGTTTCGGCGAGGTCGCGAACCGTCACGCTCGTTCCGGTGCCGACGTTGTACGCGGTGCCAACCCGGTCGGTCGTCGCCGCCTCGAGGTTCGCCTGCACGATGTCGTCGACGAAGACGAAATCGCGGGTCTGTTCGCCGTCGCCGTGAACCGTAATCGGCTCGTCGCGCAGCGCCTGCTCGCAGAAGATGCTGATAACGCCGCTGTAGTCGCCGGCGGTCTGGCCCGGTCCGTAGGCGTTGAAATAGCGCAAAGCGACCGTCTCGAGCCCGTAGAGGTCGTGGTACTGTCTGGCGTAGTGGTCGATCGAGAGTTTGTCGAGTCCGTAGGGCGAACTCGGCGTCTTGGCGTCGCCCTCCCGGATCGGCACGCGCTCGGGGTGGCCGTAGATCGCCGCGCTCGAGGCGAGGACGACCCGTGCGTCCTCCTCGCGGGCGGCCTCGAGTACCTCGAGGGTCGCGTCGACGTTGATCTCGTGACTCGTTTGTGGCGCTTCGACCGACCCCTGGACGCTGACGAGGGCGGCCTTGTGAAATATCAAGTCGACGCCGTCGGTCGCTCGCTCGAGCGTCGCGTCGTCGCGAAGGTCGCCCTCGATGAGCGTCGCGTCGTCGGGGACGTTCGCTCGCTCGCCCGACGTCAGGTTGTCGAGCACTCGGACGTCGTTATCGGCGACGAGTGCATCCGCGAGATGGCTGCCGATGAACCCTGCCCCACCCGTAATGAGAATCGTCCGTCCCGTCGGCTGGCCGGTAGTCATACGCGAAGGTCCCGACGGAAATTACATGAGTCTGCTGATCCCTCCGACCAGCGGGAACCGGCCCGTTCACGTCGGTCGTGTTCGTGCAACGGACGTTCCAACGGTAATTGTCACACCCGTATAATATATCAGAATTAGAGACTGTGTATATTTTTGAGTTTGGCCCACAATGGAGAGGGCGCGATAATCTACCGATAGACGCCCCACAGCGCCAGATTTAGTCAGGGAAAGGGAGATCAGGTATTGAAGTCACTCTATGTCGGAAGTTTGAATTTGGTGCTGTTAGAAGATAGCGAAAGAGCGGACCTACTCGAATCGTGACTCGAACCGCTACCGAATCCTTCCAGAAGTGATCTCCATGCTCGAACTCACGCTCCTCGCTGCATTCGTCCTCTCCGTCGGGTTGCTGTTGCATACGTACGCCCTCTACGTCCCGATTCTGTACGTACTGAACAGTATCTTCCCGAATTCGTCGACGGACCGTCCGAACGACACCCCGTCAGTTGCGCTCGTCATCGCGGCCTACAACGAAGAAGACGTGATCGCGGAGAAGATCGAAAACAGTCTGGCCCTGGGGTACCCGGACGAGGAACTGTCTATCGTCGTCTTCTCCGATGCATCCTCGGACGACACCGACGAGATCGTTCGCTCGTACGCCGACGACGGCGTCGAACTCGTTCGGATCGAGGGTCGGGTCGGAAAGACCGAATGTCAGAACAGAGTCGTCGCGCGGAGAGACGAGGACGTCATCGTCTTCTCGGACGCGAACAGCATGTACGATCCCGACGCGATACGCAACCTCGTCTCGTCGTTCGCCCCGGGTGTGGGGTGTGTCATCGGCGAACTCACGTATCGGGACTCGAGCGACGTGGACGGCGAATCCGTCTACTGGCGCTACGAGTCGCTCATCAAACGACTCGAGTCGAAACTCAACTCGTCGGCGGCCGGAAACGGCTCGATCTACGCAGTTCGAAACTCGTCGTACGTCCCCCTCGAAAGCGGTGCGATCAGCGACTTCGCCGAGCCGCTGGCGATCGTCGGAAGCGGCGAACGGGTAACGTACGCACCCGACGCGGTCGCCTGGGAGAACACGGGGGAGGGGGTCGACGAAGAACTCGAGCGCCGGAGCCGGATCGTCACTCGCGCGTGGCACACCCTCGCGAACAATCTACAGCTGCTCAACCCGCTACGACACCCGGTATTCGCGTTCCAACTCACCTCGCACAAGCTCCTCCGGTGGCTATCGCCGGTATTTCTCGGCGTTGCACTCGCGGCGAACCTGGGGCTCGTCCTCGTCGGCTCGAGCCCGCTCTATCTCGGGCTTCTCGCGGCGCAACTCGCGTGCTACGGTCTCGCCGGGGTCGGCGCGCTCCTCGAGCGGACCTCGATCTCGACGCCGACGGTCGTCCACATCCCCCACTACTTCGTCGTCGCGAATTACGGCATGCTCGTCGGACTGTGGAACTTCCTCCGGGGAGAGAACATCGTCACCTGGGACACTGCCTCGCGACAATCAGACCAAAGCTAAGACACACATGACACACGTCGTTCATCTCTCGTCCGTTCACTACCCGTTCGATCCCAGAATCTTCCACAAACAGCTCCGAACGCTGGCGACGGAAGGGTACCGGGCGACCCTGCTCGTTCACCACGGCGAGTCGACGGTCCGAAACGGCGTCCACGTTCGCTCGCTCGGCGACGTCGAGACGCGCCTCGAGCGCTGGCGGAATCTCCCGCACCTGTTTCGCGTCGCGCGCCGCCAGGACGCAGACGTCTACCACCTCCACGATCCGGAGTTGCTCCCGGTCGGCGTGGCGCTGGCGGCGACGACCGACGCCGAGGTCGTCTACGATATTCACGAGGACTACACGGACGCGATTCGCGTCCGCGAGTGGATTCCGGAGCCCCTCAAGCCGATCCTGCAGACGGCGTTTCCGGCCGTGCAGTCGGCGCTGACGCGACCGCTGGATCTCGTCGTCACGGCGGACGAATCGACTCGCGAGAAGGTCGCCGATCGAACGAGCACCCCCGTCGAAACGGTCCGGAACCTGCCGAAGGTCGGTGAGATCGACACCGAGGGCGCCGACCTCGAGCGGTCGCACGAGTACGTCCTCGCGTACGTCGGGGGGCTGGATCGCGAGCGCGGACTGCTGAACATGCTCACCGTGACGTCTCGGCTCCGGGACCGGGGACTCGACGTCGGACTCTGGCTCCTCGGCCCGTTCCAGGACGACGAGATCGAGCGCCGGGCTCGAGAGTTCATGACGTCCGAGGAGATTTCGGACCACGTTCGGCTGTTCGGCTACGTCGACTACGACGAGATCTTCTCGCACCTCTCGCAGGCCGACGTCGGCCTGTTGCTCGTCGACGAAGACCGGTTCGAGCGAAACGTGCCGACAAAGTTCTTCGAGTACCTGTACTGTGGCCTCCCCGTCGTGCTGACGGACGTCGCGTCGCTCGAGCCCTACGCGGACGACGACTACTGCGTCACCGTCTCCGAAGACAATCTCGACCGGATCGTGGCCGAAACCGCGCGATTGCTCGAGGAGACCGAAATCAGAGCCGAGATGAGCGACGCCGCACACGAGACGGTCGTTTCCGAGTACAGCTGGGAGGTCGAGCGGGAACGGTTGGTTCGCGCGTACGAACGACTGCTCGCGACGGGGACGGACGGCAACTGAGACAGACGAATGGGATCGACACAAAATCGAACGGACACACGACACTCACGAATGACAACCGTTTCAGTCATCACACCGACGTACAACCGGGCGGACACGCTGCCACGAGCGATAGAGAGCGTCCTCGAGCAGCGCTACGACCACTTCGAACACGTGATCGTTGACGACGGGTCGACCGACGACACCGCGTCCGTCGTCGACGACTACGACGACGACCGGATCGAGTACATTCGACTCGAGGGAAACAACGGCGCGAACGCCGCCCGGAACGAGGGTATCCGGGCGGCCTCCGGGGAGTACGTCGCTTTTCTCGACTCCGACGACGAGTACTATCCCGGCAAACTCGAGGCCTGCGTCGATACGCTCGACTCGCTACCCGAGTCCTACGGCGGCGTCTTCCACGGCTACGACGTCTACCGGGGCGAGACGTACCTCGGGCCGGAGTCGACCGACGAGGGCCGGGTGACGCTTTCGGATCTCGGCGAGCGGAACGTTCCCGGGAGCTTCATCACGTCGACGTTCCGCCGGTCCGTCTTCGAGGAGGTCGGCTTCCTCGACGAGGCGATGGCCTCCTCGCAGGACTACGAGTTCTACCTTCGGGTGGCTCGAGCGTACGACCTCTACGGACTCGGGGAGATCTTCGCGAAACACTACCGACAGGAAGATTCGATCTCGCTCGACCTCGAGGCGAGGCGACGGGGGAAAGAACAGCTGATCGAGCGACACGACGACGTGCTGACCGATCGCAGACACTCCCACCACCACTACCTGCTCGGAATCTCCCACGGGAAACGCGGCGAGATGGCGATGGCGCGGCGAGAACTCGCCAGGACGATCCGGCTGCACCCGACGAACCCGTTTCCCTACGTCCACCTGGCGACGTGTGCGACGCCGGGGACGTTCGCGGCCGGGCTGTCGATCAAACGAACGGTGAAACGGCTGCTCACGAAATGAGACGACGCGAGACCGACAACGGAGGAGTACGTTCGAATGCGTAGGGGCGGGACAATCCTAGACGCGGCCGTTGCACTCTGCTACGTCGCGTTCGTCTTCGCCGGCGTCTACAAGAGCGCCAAGTACCTCGAGTGGGTCCCGATCGATCTGACCCTCCTGCTCGGCGTCGCGACCGTCGGGTTCTCGGCCCTTCTGGTCGTTCTCGGCCGGCTCGAACTCTCACTGCGGGCGGTCGTCATCTGTATCCTGTTCGGGATTTTCGCCGGGTACGCGGTTCTCTCCGGGCTCTGGTCCCCGAGTTCCGAGTACTACGTCTCCAAGTCGTTCCGACTGGTCGCAGTGACCGGATTGGCACTCGGGCTGGGCGCGACCGTGATCGCGACGTCGTCCCGGCGGCTTCGGTACGCCGGATTCGCCACCGTCGGCGTCGCGCTCGTCACGGCGCTCGAAATTCTGTACCACTACCAGCAAGCGGGCGGCGACGGCGTCCTCGAGCCGTTCGGGACGAACTACCTGATCACGGGTCGCGCCGTCGGGATGGGGGTGGTTCTCGCTGTCGGCTACCTCGTTCTTTCTCGAGACGACAGGGCCCTCACGGCCGGGGCGCTCGCCGTGATCCCCGTGATGGGCTACGCCCTGCTCGTGAGCGGGGCGCGCGGACCGACGGTCGCCGTCGCGGGGGCGGTCGGGGTGCTCCTCCTCGCCGGCGTCTGGACCGGCCGGCTTCCCAACGGCCGAATCGCGCTGGTCGGATACGGCGCTGGCGGGCTCGTCTCGCTGATCGGCCTCGTGACCGTCGCCGGACAGTTACGGGGGATCCGTCGAATCCTCGCGTTGACCGACGGGCCGGGACGTTCCGTCGGGCTCCGACTGGGGTACTGGAAGGGGACGATCGACGCGTTGCACCTGCGGATGCTGCCGTTCGGCGAGGGTCTCGGCGCCTGGCCGGTGCTGATCGACCCCGGAGCCGACACCCGCTACTACCCGCACAACATCGTCTTCGAGGTACTGTTCGAACTCGGACTCGTCGGCCTCGTCCTGCTCGGCGCGCTGCTCGGCTCCGCCGTACTGGCGCTCGCTCTCGACTGGCGCGAGCACGGCGGAGCGACGCATCTCGCTCTCGGCGCGCTGTTTGCATACATGCTGGCGAACGTGATGGTGACCGGCGACCTGAACGACAACCGGTTTTTCTTCGCGATCATCGGAGTGATGGCGTACGCCGTCGGCGATCGGACGCTGAAACCCGATTTGATCGGTGCTCGAGGCGGGTGGCTCTCGGTTCTGCCGTCGCTCTCGTCGGAAACGCGTCGGGAGTGACGGGACGACTCGAGGTGTCGGAGAAGACGGTAACGAAGAGAGTCAGCGGGGAGAGTGAGCAGAGAGAGGTCAGCGGGGAGAGTGAGCAGAGAAAGAGGGTCAGCAGAGAGAGTTAGTCGTCAACGAGGAGGTAGCCGAGGGTCAACGCCGCGAGTACCGCGCCGAGTGACCAGTCGAACATGGTGTAGGACTCGAAGAACTGGTGGACGGCCCACCCGGTCGCGAACGCGAGGATCGCGACGTTCACGTTCTCGTAGTCGATCGCACCGGCGACGATGCTGCCGGCGACGAGGCCGACGTAGGCGAGGCCGCCGACGAGTCCGGTCTGGATGATCACCGAGAGGTAGGAGTTGTGCGGCGTGGGCGCGCCGTCGCCCGCGAGGTAGGGTTCGATGACGGCGCTCTCCGAACCGCTTCCGTAGCCGAACAGTAGCGGGCCGTCCCGGATCGCGCTGACGCTCGCGGACCAGAGTTCGAAGCGGTTCGTCGCGGAAATGCCGATGAAATCGACGTACATCCCTGCGATCAGTCCGAACAGGCCGAGCAGAGTCGAGGCGACTACCACGGGAACGACGCGTCGGCCGCCGACGGCGTAGCTCACGTATATCACGAGGGCAACCGCCGCGGCGAGCATCGCCGCTCGAGCGTTCGAGAGAAACAGCCCGAGCCCGCAGATTCCGGCGAGGACGGCGGTGATCGTTGCGCTAATCGGTCGCTCGGCGACGACGGAGCGGTGGAAGTCGATGGCCGCGGCGACGAAGCCGGCGAACGAGAGGAACCCCAGCCCGTTCGGGTTGGGGAAGATCGACTGGAGCGTCATCACGTCGGGATCGAAGCCGGGGACCGACGGGGAAGAGCCGGGGTACTGGCGGACCTCGAAGAGCCACAGCGTGTAGTCGCCGACGGAGTACGTGGCCAATCCGAGCACGACGACGACCGCTGCCAGACGAGGGAGTATCCAGAGGAAGACCCGCTCGGGAACGAGCCGAGGAAGGACGAAGAGGCTGCTTCCCATCACGACCGCGGCCCACAGCGGCCACCGGGATTGAGAACTCGAGGGGTAGTACTCGAGGGAGTGGGCGAGGTAGACCCCGGCGAGGACGCCGAAGCAGGCGATCGCCGCCCAATCGCGGGCCCCGTACTGCTCGGCATCGGTGACGACGAGGAAGAAGGCAATGGTGAGCAGAAAAACGACCACGATCCCGAGCGACCGGTTCGATCCGGGACCGAGTCCGGGTGAACTGCTCTGGTAGACCATCCAGAGTGTGAGAAGTGACACGCCGAGAACCGAGAGGACGCTCGCCCACAGGTATCTGGCGTCCTGAAAGGCGTCTACGGCCCATCGACACCCGAGAATCGCGCCGAGAACGACCGTCGAGGCGGCGAGGTGCCACGCTAATACCGAGTCGGTCGTGTGCGCGAGTAAAACGAGAACGAGGTAGACACCGAACAGTCCGTAGATCACGCCGTTCGCGACCCGCGCTATACTCCAGTCGTGGGTGAAAACAGTCACCGGATCTCGTTCGGCGGTACTCACTATCGTAGTGATTCGTCAGTTCTCCCAAATATCAGTTCTGATACTCGGCCGGACTGTGAAGCGGTCGGCTAGCCTCGAGTGTGTGTGAATCACGCAAGCATCGACTAATCGGTCAGCGGTCGCCGCCTCTCCGGCACCAAAACGGGAGTAACTGGACGCTCGAGGCGGCGTCCGTCTCGATACAAAATTTGGAATACCGAAAACCAGAACGTTATTGTGAGGAGAGAGGTATTGATTAGTCTCGATGCAAGCTGTCGTACTCGCCGCAGGAGAGGGAACCCGACTCCGGCCATTAACCGAGGACAAACCGAAGGGGATGGTCGAGGTCGACGACGAACCGATCCTCACGCACTGTTTCGATCGGCTCATCGAACTCGGTGCCGAGGAGTTCGTCGTCGTCGTGGGCTACCTCAAGGAAAAGATCATCGATCACTACGGCGACGAGTACTGCGGCGTCCCGATCACGTACTCCCACCAGCGCGAACAGCACGGACTCGCTCACGCGTTGTTGACCGTCGAAGAGCACATCGACGACGACTTCATGCTGATCCTCGGCGACAACATCTTCCAGGCGAACCTCGAGGACGTCGTTCGTCGCCAGCAAGAAGACCGAGCAGACGCCGCGTTCCTCGTCGAGGAGGTGCCCTGGGAGGAGGCCTCACGCTACGGCGTCTGTGACACGAACAAGTACGGCGAAATTACTGACGTCGTCGAGAAACCCGACGACCCGCCGTCGAATCTCGTCATGACCGGCTTCTACACGTTTACGCCGGCGATTTTCAACGCCTGTCACCTCGTCCAGCCCTCCGACCGCGGCGAGTACGAGATCAGCGAGGCGATCGACCTGTTGATCCAGAGTGGACGGACGATCGACGCGATCGGTCTCGAGGGCTGGCGAATCGACGTCGGCTACCCGGAGGATCGGGACAAGGCCGAACGGCGGTTACAAGACGCCATCAGCGCCGAACCAGTCTCGGACTGACGACGGTTCCCAAAGCGACACCGAACGCGTTTCCTTAAGGCGATTCGTCTCGGTATCGACGGGGATATACGATGCCAGCGTGCACTAATAGCTGATTACTCTCGAATGTCCTCCGACACCGCCGAGGATATCTCTCGACGTGACAAAATCGATGCACTGTTAGATGTCGCTCGGTTCAGTCCGAAGTTCACGGCGCTCATCGTCGGCCTCGGATTGCTCGCCGCGGTTCTCGAGGGGATCGGTCTAAGTTTTATCCTACCGATCATCGAAATCGTGCAGACGGACGATCCGGCCGCGGAAGCCGACGGACTGATGGAAGCGTTCGTCGTGGTCTACGAGACGCTCGGCGTGCCATTCGAACTCGGATTCGTGGTCGTCGGCGTTACGGTCGTGATGACCGTCCGGTATACGGCGAGTTTCCTCGTCGGCTGGCTGCGCGAAGCCCTCCGAACCTACTACATCCGCGATCTGCAGGTGCGAGCGTTCGACAACGCCCTCGACGCTGAAGTGAAGTACTTCGACGAGGAGGGCTCCGACGACATCCTCAACGCGATCGTTACCCAGACCTACTACGCCGGCCGGGTGATCAGGCGAGTCATCAAGGTCATCGAGCAACTGTTCCTCTCGCTTGCGTACCTCGTCATCGCACTGGTGATGGCACCGATGTTGACGCTGATCTCCGTCGTTATCCTCGGCGGACTGACGGTCCTGTTGCGCGGCGTGATGGAAGGGGGATACGATCTCGGAGACGAGGTCGCCGACGCGAACGAGCGACGACAGGAAGCCGCCCAGGCGGGAACCCAGGGGATCCGCGACGTGCGGATCTTCGGGCTCGCCGCCGAACTCCGCGAGAACTTCCTCGACGCCGTCGACCAGTACACGACCGCCCGCATCAAACTCCGGCGCAACGAGGCGGCGATCAACAACTTCTACAACCTCGGCGTCGCGGTCTCGGTCTTCATCCTCATCTACATCGCCCTGACCTTCGCCGACCTGTCGATCGGTGCGCTCGGCGTGTTCCTGTTCGCGATGATGCAACTCGGACCCAAAGTGAGCGCGCTCAACGAGTACTACTACAAGGTCGAAAACGACCTCCCACACCTCGTCCGGACCCAACAGTTCATCCGCGACCTCGAGAACCGTGAGGCGATCAACGATCCCACGCGCGACGTTCCCGACGCGGTCGACCGTCTCGAGTTCGACGACGTCGAGTTCTCGTACGACGGCAACGAACGCGTCCTCGACGGAATCAGCTTCGAGGTCGAGAAAGGCGAGTTCGTCGCCTTCGTCGGACAGTCCGGCGCTGGCAAGTCGACTATCGTCTCGCTGCTCGCCCGCCTGTACGAGATCGATCGCGGCGAGATCCGCGCGAACGACGTTCCGATCGGCGAGATGGACGCCGACGAGTGGCGCGATCGGGTCTCGATCGTCCGCCAGGATCCGTTCATCTTCAACGATACGCTCGAGTACAACCTCACGATCGGCAACCGGGACGTGACCCAGGGCGAGATCGAGCGAGCCTGCGCGATCGCGAAAGTCGACGAGTTCGTCGACGACCTCCCGGACGGGTACGATACCGTCCTCGGAGACGACGGAACCCGACTCTCGGGCGGACAAAAACAACGCGTCTCGCTCGCGCGGGCGTTACTCGAGGACACCGAATTGCTGATCCTAGACGAGGCGACGAGCGATCTGGACTCGAGCCTCGAGCAGGAGGTCCAGGCGGCGATCGAGCGGATGGACCGCGACTACGCGATGATCGCGATTGCCCACCGGCTCTCGACCGTCGAGAACGCCGACCGGATCTACACCCTCTCCGAAGGCGAGGTCATCGAGTCGGGACAACACGGCGAACTGATCGAGCGGGACGGCCAGTACGCGGACCTGTACGCGATCCAGTCGCAGTGAGCCCGGTTGCAGTGAACCCGGCCGCAGTGAACGACGGCGAAGGACACCTTGAACGCCGTCCGGCCGTTTCCAAACACCATCCGATCCGACACACCGTATGACCGATCCATCCCATCGCCGGACCGATTCGTCCCCGCACGAGACCGACCCGCCACACGTCGAGTTCATCGGTCCGCCGGGTGCGGGCAAGTCCGCGATCCATAGACGGCTGATCGAGGATTCCCGGTACTACGGCGAACTCTACGAGGACGCCGTCGAACGGCTGTTAGTCGCAGAATCCGGACGCCGATACCGACTCGCGTACCGACTGTTGCCATCGCTGGTCACGTCGCCCCTCGAGACGCTGTTCGTACAAACTCCGGTACAGCGACGGATGTTCGCCGCGTTCGTCGCCGAGCGGCCGGCGTTTTCGGACGCGCTGTATCGCGCTCGGCAGGCGGCAACGCACGATCCGGACCAGGTCGTCTCCCTGCTGCAGTACGCCGCGGAACGGTACCAACTGGGCGTCGCCACTGTCCGTCCGGACGAAACGCTCTGTCTCGACGAGGGGTTCATGATGGGCGCCGTCTCAGTATTGTGGCGAAGCGGACGGAACCGGAACCAGAACCGGTTCTCGGTGGACGAGTACCTCGCGGACGTTCCGACGCCGAAGACGCTCGTTCACGTCACCGCGCCCACGGAGGTCTGTCTCCGTCGACAGCGCGAACGAGACGAACTCGTCTCGGAAACGCACGACATGGGTGCGGTCGAAGCAGCCCAGCGACGACACGAGGACGCGTGCTCGAGGGTGCTCGACGCCGCGGCCGAGCGAGAGTCGATTACGACGGTGACCGTCGCGAACACAGCGGCCCTCGAGGACGTCGTCGACGAGGTCGAGGGGTTACTGGAGTAGCGCCGAGACGGTCGCTAGAACTGGAACGACACCGCCGCGGAGAAGGGGGGAGGGGGAAGAGGTGAGGGAGAGAGGGAGAGGGAGGGGGAAGGAGAAGAGGGAAGGGGGTGTGGCCGACGAATGGACGGCCGCTCAGTCGGCACTCGACCGGTCGTCGCCCCCCACCCGGTCCGTCGCCAGGTCGACGATGTCTGCGAGGACCGACGACACCTGCAGGACGACGAGTTTTCCGTCCAGCCAGATCGACTGTCGGCGGGCGTACTCGATATCGTAAGCGAGCTTTTGCGTGGGACTGAAGCCGGTGACGTCGTTGATCTGTGCGATTCCGGTCAGTCCCGGCTTCACGAACCAGCGCTTGGACCAATCGACGCCATCGGCTGCAATCTCGCGGTCGAGTTCGGGTCGCTCCGGTCGCGGGCCGACGACGCTCATCTCGCCCGTGAGGATCGAGAACAGTTGCGGGATCTCGTCCATGTGCGTCTTGCGGAGGACGCGCCCGACTCGAGTGACTCGCGGATCGACGCCGCCGGCGTCGCCCTCGCTCAACTGAGCGCCGTCGGACTCCGCGTCGGTCACCATACTTCTGAACTTCGCGATGGTGAACGTGCCGCCCAGTTCGGACGTTCGCGTCTGGTTGTACAACACCGGGCCGGGAGAATCGCGTTTGATCGCGAGCGCGATGACCAGGATCAGCGGCGCCAACACGACGACGCCGACCGCCGCGAAGACGATGTCGAACGCGCGCTTCGTGGCGCGGCCGTACCACGGCCACGGCTCGAGGTCGACGCGTACCACGTCGTCACCGACCCGTTCGTTCACGAGGAGGAGATCGGCGAGGGATTCGTGAGCCAGTGCGCCGACCCCCTGATCGTGACACGTTCGCAACACGCCGAAACACTCCTCGCGACACCCCTGTTCGAACGCGAGCGCGACGGTGTCGACGTCACGTTCTCGAAGCACTGACTCGAGGCGCGAGAGGCCCTCGAGGCGGTCGACGCCAGCGATCGAATCGACGCGGTCGTCGACCGCGAGTCCGCCGTCAGTCATGATGACGGGCTCCGCCTGCTCCGCACCCTCGGTGGACGTCCCTTTCCCCGAGGATTCCCCGTCGGCCGGTCGCTCGGAAAGCGCCGGCGAGAGAAACCCGATCGGCGCGACCGGCAGCGATCGGATCGTCTCCTCGAGCAGTGCGGGATCGTCGCCGACGACGAGTATCCGCTGTGACTCGCTCCGGCGTCGACAGGACCCATACCAGATTGGGAGCACGGGAGCGAGGAGTGCGCCGGTCACGAGCGCCGTCGCGAGATCCGGTGCGGCCGCGACGCCGGCCACGTCGAGGGTTCCGAGTGCGAGACAGGCGATCGCAACCTGACGACCCGTGTGCCCGACCAGCGTCGTCACCGTCCGTGGCCGCGGTGTATATAGTGAGACGAGTGCAACGCCGACGACCGCCCCAGTGAGCGCCACTGTAGAGACAGGAACCCCCACGAGTGCGGCCGACTCGCCGGTCAAGAGACTCGCGACGACCGCCGCCGCGAAAGCGAGCACCACTGTCCCTGCGGCTGCCTCACTGCGGTAATCACGGCTTACCAACATTCAACACGTCCGCTTTGTGAGATATCGTATTAAAGGTTATGAGACCCTCTAACACCCGATATAGAGACATTCAGGGCAAGCAATATATTACTACTTACGACTATCACGATATTTTTTATTAGGGAGGTTAGGTACCGGAGAGCGACTCAATCGACATGAGGGACGACGACAGCGTCAGAAACCGACCATCGCGCTCAGACAGTGTGGACACGGATAACGGACGAATTGCGAGTTTCGATTGTACCACCGCGTTGCTCCTGACCTCGTTTCGAACGCAGTATGCCACCATTACCATCACATAGTAGTCATGAATTGAGTCGTGGCGAGTCAGGGACATCGACAGTGTACGTCTACCATCCATCCTTCTTCGTGGAGGGAATCTCACCGTTTGTGGCGTCGACGAGAGCGAAGTCACTCTTCGGTTTCGTGGAGGAATCACTCGGCACGGATCTCGTTCTCCGTAAAGTACGGAAAACGCTTCAATCACCATTGGAACCGCCGAAATAACCTGGAGCCTGGATCGGTCGCTCCGATTCGTGAACTCGTTTCGGCCTCGGCTTGTGTTCCACCGAGTCAACCGCCAGCCGGCACGTCGTCTCGTGGTCCACCCACGGTTGCTCATCGCACCGTCCCGCCTCGAGGCACTCACTCGTTGAGAACGACCATCACCATAAAATACCTAACAGACCGTTCTAAACAAGAGACATACCAATGGAAGTACTGCTTTCGGTCGCGGTGTGGGGCGTCCTTCTCTCAGTCTATCTGCTGTTTTTCTTCGGTGCCAGCCGCGTCGACGCTCGGTACCGATAGACAGTACGCGGGTTCGAGTAGTGTTTCCGAGTTCGAGCTACGTCCAGGAGTCGGGGGCGTGCGCATCCACGTCCGGGTGGTGGAGGTGGTCGCGTGCCGTCGGGCTCAGCTGCTGGATCGATTCCGCGTCGGTGATCTCGTCTCGAATCGATTGCCACTCGGCGTGTCGCACGCGAACCGTCACTGGAACGCGCTCGACGCCGAGGAGCTTCGCGATGGACAGCCGGTGAAACCCCGCCCCCTTCTTCGCCATCGTCCCGTCCCGGTAGACGTTCACTCCGATCTCCTGTAACACCGGGTGTGGGGCGTCCGTGTTCTGACGCCGAACCGAGTCGGGATTCTTCGAGAGCAGCGCCCGCTGGCTCTCGTACCCGTTTTCGGAGATCGTCTCGTACAGGTCGTCGATCGACTCGAGGTACGCCTCGAGTTCCTCGATCGTTCGACACCGCCAGTACGGGTCGCCGGCGTCGATTCGGTCGGCGTAGCGATCGTACAGTTCCGTCTCCGACCAGTCTCGACCCTCGTCGTATCGCTGTCGAAGCGATCGGTGCACGACGTGGTCGTCGAACCGGCACTCGGGGTCGTCCCAGTCGCCGCCGACGACGCGGCCGAAACCGCTCGGTCCGGTGCCGTGATAGTACGCGATCCGATCGGGATCGACCCAGACCGGTCGTGCCGGGTTCGCGTCGCTCATCCGCGAACTACAGACCGATTTGACGTCGAAGTAGTACTCGACGGCGAGTGCCGGCAGGTACGGAAAGATGACGTCGACCAGCGTTCCGGCCAGAACCGTCCACGTTTTCCGGACGGCGGAACGCAGACCCTCGTTTCGCACCGTCTCGTACCCCTTCCGGACCAGCCCCGTCATTACATCCGGCTGGTTACGCCGAGCGAATAGACCTTGTGATCCTGCTGACGGCGGTCGGTCCGATGGCACGACTCGAGGAACTGTGGTCCGGACCCCGCCGCCACGTCGCCCGGTTGCTTCGCTGGTCCGGTCGCACTCGCGAGCGAACCCCCGACGCGGCGAGTTCGCAGTCGCGTCGATGTCGATGCCCGCTTCAGCGGCCGAAGTGTCGAACACGCCCTCGAGTGAGAAGTACTCGACACACCAGAAATCGACGAATCGAGCGACTGGCAACGGGTCAGTTCACTCGCTGAACCAGCGTTACCAAGCGCCGACGGACAACTGGTCGTTCGACGACGTACCAGCCCACCGCCCCGCCGACGGTTCCGAGGAGTGCCAGCACGGCCCGACTACTTCCGTTGCTCGCAACCACCGCGAGCACCGCGATGACGATCGCTATCCCGAACGCTCGCTCGGGACGTCCACGGGCGAGCCACGCGATTCCCGCGAGGTACACGACGCCGAAGGCCATCGACGCGAGGACGTCGACGAGATAGTGGACGCCCAACGCGAGCCTCGAGAGCGCGACGAGCGACACGAGTAGCCCTGCACCAGCGAGGCGACTCGCTCGGTCACCGAGATGGAACCGCGCCGCGAGCGCTCCCCAGAAAACCGTGGCGGCCATCGTATGGCCGCTAGGAAAGCCGTGTTCGCTCGGTTCGATCGCGTGCCACTCAGCGGGTGGTCGTGGAAACGCAAACACCGCTTTCAAGAGGACGATCAGTGCGAGGCCACCGAAGACAACTGCGATGAGAACTGCCGTTCGATCAGAACACAGCGGTTGATCTCGCTCTCCACGGGCGAGGCTTCGGCCGACTGTCACCAGATAGAGCACGCCGAGAACCGGCACGATCACCAGCAGATCTCCGAATACCGAGAGGACGGCGAAGCCCTCGAGCGTCCATTCGGGGACCCACTCTCGGACTGCCTCCGTCACTCCAACGCCGCGGCTCATCGTCCCTCGAGAGTGAGCAGGCCATCCAGCGTCCAAATTCCTTCCATCTGATTGCCTCGCGAGTTCTGCATCCTCGAGCGCCGAACGAACCGTCGCTATCGAAGTTCGATCTCCCCGCCGACCGGAGCCTCGAGCACCACCGTCTCCCCGGCCGTCATCGAATCGCCCACCTCAACGGCGACGTCCTCGAGGTCCACCGCAGACGGGAACAGCACGTCCACTCGACTGCCGAAGGCGATGTGACCGATTCGGTCGCCTCGCTCGAGTTCCTCGTCGCGTTCGGCATAGGGGTGAATGCGACGGGCGAACGCCCCCGCGATCATCGTCACCGTCGCGTCACTCCCCGGTTCGTCGGGTTTTGCGTGTGGGTCGTCGTTGTCGACAGACCGTGTCGATGTCGACGCGCTCGAACTCGAACTCGAACTCGAGTTACTGGCCGTCTCGAGGTCGGCGTCCGTTTCCAGTCGAATGTGGACGCGTTCGTTCCGATCCGACTCCTTCGAGAACGCCGGACGGTTCGCGCCGGAGACGTGTTCGACGTCGGTCACGGTCCCATCGAAGGGGGCTCGGACGACGTGGACGTGCCAGACGTTCATGAAGATGCCGAGGCGGACGCGCTCACCTTCCTCGCGGAGGACGGAGACGTTGCCATCGGCCGGCGAGACGACGCCCGTCGGCGGTGGCGTCCGGTCAGGGTCGCGAAAGAACGCGAGCGTCCCGACACCGACGGCGAGCGCGACGAGACTCGCACTCACGCTGATGAGAAACGCGAACGGCGCAGCGAGGAGGGGCACCAGCGCGTACTTCCAGGCACCCGGCGCGAAGTTCATACCGAAACCCACGCGGTCGATTCGTATGTCCGTTACGGAGACACGTCCCGACTCAACGTGGAAAACAGGAACCAGTCGGCGACCGAGTAGGCGTCCGCCCCCGCTGCTTACGTCTCCGTCGACGCTGGCGGGAGCGTGAACGAAAACGTCGCCCCGTCGCCGAGTTCGGACTCTGCCCAAATTTCCCCACCGTGGCGTTCGACGATCCGCCGGCAGAGTGCGAGTCCGATTCCCGTGCCGTCGAACTCGTCACGGCTGTGGAGTCGCTGAAACACCCGAAAGATGCGGTCGGTGTCCTCCGGATCCATGCCGATACCCTCGTCGTGAACCGATAGTTTCCACCGATTGCCATGACACTCGACGTCGATGTGGATACGCGGCGGTGACTCGCCACGGTACTCGATCGCATTCGAGAGCAGGTTCTGAAACAGTTGCCGAAGCTGTCTCGGATCGCCTCGGACCGCCGGCAGTGGCGTTGCCGTAATCTCGGCGTCGTGTTGGTCGATTTGCACCTGTAGATCTGTCAGAACATCCGCGAGAACGTCCTCGAGATCGACGGGTTCGAAGGGCTCTCCTTGCGAATCGATGCGAGAGTACGCGAGCAGACCGTCGATCATCTCGCGCATTCGGTCCGCGCCGTCGACGGCGTACTCGATGAACTCCGTTGCGTCCTCCTCGAGCGCGTCCGCGTAGCGTCGCTCGAGTAACTGCAGATAACTCGAGACCATCCGCAGCGGTTCCTGTAAGTCGTGACTCGCCGCGTACGCGAACTGCTCGAGGCGTTCGTTCGATTCTTCGAGGTCCGCGACCGTTTCGCTGAGTCGTTGTTCGTACCGTTGGCGCTCGATTGCGCTCGCGATGACCGTCGCGACACTCTCGAGGAAGTCGACATCGTGATTCGCAAACTCCTGTGGCGAGGACCCGTAGACGGTGAGCGCACCCCACGGGTCGTCAAACCGACCGATAGTGACACCGACCCCGCTTTCGATATCGGCCGCTGCCAGCCCCGTCGAGTCGGCGAATCTGTCGTCCATCTCGAGGTGTTCGACGACGACTGGCTCGCGGGCTGCAATCGCTGCCGCCGTCAACGAGTCGACGTCCGTGGATTGCTGACTTCGTTCTGCGTCTATCAGCCGCTCAGAACAACCGGTGTACGAGCGGACGGTAAACGGTTCGTCTGCGTTCCCCTGCTCGTGCTCGAAGATCGCACAACAATCGACCGCCAATGCCGTCGCGATCAGGTCGCTCGCCTTCTCGAGGAGCGTGTCGATATCCGCGTTCTCGAGGGCGTATCGGCCGAGATACGAGACGGTCTCGAGTTGTGAGACCTTCGTCGTCAGCGTCTGTTCGGCCTCCTTTCGTGGCGAGATGTCGCGAAAGAGGCCGACGAAGTAGCGATCACCGTCGTACGTGAAGTCGTTGAGCGACACGCCGAGTGGAATCTCGTGGCCCGCCGCGTGTTGTCCCGGCAGTTCGACGTACGTCCAGTTCAAGTGGCGTTCGCCGGTCTCGAGATAGCGTTTCAAGGCCTCGAGGTGGTCCGCTCGAAGCCGCGGCGGGATGATCGTAACCTTGCTCGAGCCGACCAACTCGTCGGGTGAAAAACCCAGGATCCGCTCGACGGCCGGGTTCGCGTACTGAATCGTGCTCTCCTCGTCGAGAACGATGATTCCGTCGGGGAGGGACCCAGCCAGCGCTTCGAACGTGCGGCCGTACGTCAGCGAAGACGCCGAACCGGACTCAGAGGGAGTCGTGGGCCGATCGAGGATACCGACAATCTCCCCGGAGGAGTCATCAGTCACCGACGCGGCGTAGAGCGTCGCCGAGAGCGACGTTCCGGAGTGAGTTCGAAGGGTGATCGTCGTCGAAACCGGGAGGTCACCATCGTCGATGATGGATTCGAACGTGGGCGTCTCGTCCTCGAGAAGGGCTGAAAACGGTTTCTCGAGGAGTGCTGTGCGACTGTATTCACTCACCGACGTGAAGATATTGTTGACGTCGATAATCGTCCCGTCGGCGTCGAGTCGGAAACTGGCCATATCGGCGGCCGTGAGAAGTGACGCCAACCCGGAGTCGCGAGAGAGATTTCGATGGTCCGTCCGTCCGTCAGCTGGCGAAGAAGGCGGACCGGATTCCATTGTCAGGAACTAACGATTCATCGTAATAAGGACTGTGTTACTGGTCGAAATAACTGTCAGAGAGTACTAGTTACTATCGTGCCACCCTTCGAACGAAAAACGAAATCGTCGCACGTTCTAATCCCAAAACGCCTGCGTACGGGCGTATTCGCGCTCTTTCGAGAGAATATCGCGATAGAACTCCGCTTCATTTTCTCGCAATTTGTTGATGATTCTCGCCGCGTTGTGAGGGCCGACACCTCGAGCGGCCATCGCGATGACGGCCTGTCTGCCGTGACTCTGGACGAGGCCGGCGCTTCGAAACGCCCGTTCGGTCATCGATTCCTGCTCCTCGTCTTTTTCGTTCGCACGCACGGCCTGGACGACCTCGTCGGCCCACGGGTTGAGCGACGCGATCCGCGTCGAGCCACACTCCGGGCACGTCGGCTGATCAGACACTCGCCTCACTTTCGTCGTGACCTTCCAGTCGGTACAGTGGGTACACAGGAGGATAACCCGGTCGTCCTGAATTCGTTCTTTGACAGTGTTGATAACGCTCGCATCCGCGTTCTCGGGTGCCAACAGCTCCTTCCCGCCGGACGACCGGCCACCCTGTCCGATCGGCGTTCGACCGCGGTAGGTGTCGACCTCGATCTCACCGGTCTGAATCCCCTCGAGAACGGCACTCGCCCCCGCCGCATCCAGATCCTCGTGGAACACCTCTCGAAGCGACTCCTCGTACATCGGCGTCTCCTCGAGTGCGGCCAGCAGTCGGTCGTTCGAGAGACGGCCCGAACCGTTCCCTTGCCAGCGTTTGAGCGCGCCGAACTTCGCCGACACCTGCGCGAGCCGAAACGCGAGCGCGTCCGAGTTCTTCAGTCCAAGTTCGACGATGGTCTCGACGTGATCGGGGTCCGTCTCCTCGAAAAGCGCGAGTACGTCGCTCGTCGCGACCGAACTCGGAACCTCGAGTTCGATGCGATAGGGGTCCGTCTCGAGGCCGACCGACGACCCCGCCTGCTGGCCGAGCAGCGACGAGAGCACGCGGCCGAGCGTCTCGTTGACCGTGTGGCCGAAGGGTGCGTTCACCACGACGGTCCGACCCTGGCGCTCGAGGACCAGCCGATCCGCCGTCGGCATCGGTGCTTCTGTCTCGATCTGGCGCTCGAGTTGCGCACAGGCCTCCGTGAGCGTGTACGCGTCGGCGGGATATCGGCCCTCGAGTTCCCGTCCGACCGCGCTCGCGTCTGCACCACCCGATAACGGGGGTTCCGCGACGCCGCGAATCTCGCCGACTTCGCGCGCGACCGGCGCTGGGACGGGGATTTCCTGTCCGATCCAAGAGGGGACTTCGCCGGCGGGGTCTTCGATCGGACTGACCTTGACGCGGGCCTCCTCGTCGTCGATTTCGGCGATTCGCCACATCTCCCCGCGCTGGATGAACACCTCGCCCGGCTGGGCGAAGTTGACGACGAAGCGTTCGTCGAGCGTTCCGATCTGGCTCCCCGAGGCGATGTCGTGGACCTCGTACGTCGCCTCGTCGGGGATCATCGAGAGGTTCGAGTAGACGTACTGCCAGGTGCCGCCGGTCGTCTCGAGTCGATCCGCCGACTCGTCGAACCAGACGAGACGGTTTCGATGCAGTTCCGAGACGACCTCCCGGAGCGTCTCGACTGGAAGATCGCGGAATGGGTACGCCCGCGAGATCGTCTCGTAGGCGTCCTCGACGTGGATCGCGTCGCGACTCTGGACGATGCCGGGAAGCTGGTTCGCGACCACGTCCAAGCTCCCGTCGTGGATCGCCGCCGGTTCGACCTCACCGTCTCGCGCCCGTCGAGCGATCGCCAGCGCTTCGAACGTGTCGTCGGGACGGGTCGTCACGATGGTCCCGCTCGAGACCTCGTCCTGTCGGTGGCCAGCGCGACCGATGCGCTGAAGCAAGCGCGCCACCTGCCGCGGGCTCTTGTACTGGACGACGTGATCGACGCGGCCGACGTCGATGCCCAGTTCCATCGACGACGTACAGAGCAGGCCGTCCAGTTCGCCGGCCTTGAATCGATCTTCGACGTCGATTCGGGCCTCCTTCGAGAGCGACCCGTGGTGGACGCCGATCGGGAGCTCGAGTTCGGTGAACCTCGAGCCGAGTGCTTCGGCCGTCTGTCGCGTGTTGACAAATATGAGCGTCGACTCGTTTTCCGCGACGATATCGCGGATGAGACGAACGTGACTGGCCGTGTCCGCCTCGGTCATCAGTTCGCCCGCGAGTCGTTCGTCCTCGTCGGTGATTTCGGGCTGGCGAACGGTCACGTCGACGTTGCTTCCCACGTCGATTTCGCGGATTTCACAGGGGCGACCGCCGGTGAGAAAGTTTCCGACCTCGCCGGGGTCGCCGACCGTCGCCGAGAGGCCAATCCGCTGGACGCCCGACGCGAGGTCTTCGAGGCGCTCGAGGCCGACGGCGAGCTGTGCGCCGCGTTTCGACGCGGCGAGTTCGTGGACCTCGTCGATGACGACGTGAGACACGTCCGCGAGAGCCTCCCGAAGTCGCTTCCCCGTCAACATCGCTTGCAGCGTCTCCGGCGTCGTCACGAGCACGTCCGGCGGGTTTTCGGCCTGTTTCCCCCGTTGGTACTGGGTCGTGTCGCCGTGGCGAACGTCCACCTCGAGACCGAGGTACTCGCCCCACCACTCGAGGCGTTCGCGCATGTCACGGTTGAGCGCTCGCAACGGCGTGACGTACAACACTCCGAAGCCCTCGGGTGGCCCATCCTCCGCGAGGAGATGATCGAAGACGGGCAACATGGCAGTCTCGGTCTTGCCACTCCCCGTCGGCGCGATCACGAGCGTGTGCTCGCCGGCCGACAACGGCGGAATAGCCACTCGCTGTGGTGCCGTCGGCGTCGAAAAGCCGCGTTCGGAAAGCGCCCCCCGAACCGTCTCCCCGAGGTGCGTAAACGCCGCGACGTCGCCCTCACTCATCTTTTCCGGGTTAGGGGCGAGAGCCGCATAAGCGACACGTTCTCCGCTCACGTTCGCTCGACACACTCGACTCGTGAATCCCAGTTTTCACTCGCAGGTCCCGATTGTGAGGGAGGAAACACTCCTCGAGAGCTTCGGTTGTGACGCGTGAAACACTCTCGGGAAGGGTGGTAGGAACCCATTATATTCTGGTATTCGTGTCATATAAAAATCAGTGACTATCGCTTGTTGAGGAGATGACACAGGAGAGCCACCGACGGACACATCGGTGCGGACAGGCACTGAGACGGCACGGACAGGCACTAAGACGGCGCGAACAGGAACTGAGATGGGTAGCGTCGACGCCTCACTCGAGCAGTCAGCGGCGACAGCCAGATCAGACCACCGGAGGACGGTAGCGATGCATCGAGGCATTGCAGTCCTCGCCTTCACGCTGACCGGACTCGTCTTCATCGGCGTCGTCGGCCTCGCGGCCCCCGCCGGAATCGGGGCCGATAGCGCTACGATCACCGCGTCTGCGAGTACCATCGAATCCGACGTGAGCGAGGCGAACGGCTCCGTCTCCGAGGAAGCCTACGTCGAACCGGCACCCGAAGAGGGCGAATTGTACTACGAGGCGGGCGACGACGACTGGGTCAGTTACATCAACCCGCGTGACGAGTACCGCTCGCCGTATCTCGGCGACGGCTCCGGAAAGATCGGCGTGACGTTGCTCAACGAAGCCGGTGAACCGATCGTCGGCGAAAGCGTTCCAGACACGACGGTCACCATCGAGACCGGTGAGAAACTGTCCTGGCACTCGGAGGCGAACCCCGTAACCGTTCAGTACCCGCTCACAGACCACTACGACCGACCGCTCGATAGCGACCAGTTCGGAACGACCGACGACCTCGTGCAGGGCGACGGCTACATGGACACCCACAGCATCGAGATGCACGGCTTAGAGGAGAACGCGACGATCGAGTACGGCGAGGTCCAGATCGAAGGCGAACACGCCGACAAGATAGACGTCGTCGGCTACATCGAACAGCCAAACGAGGCGTGGGACACCGACGTCGATGCGATCGAAGACGCAGAATCCTACGAGGAAGTCGGCGGCGAGTGGACGTACACCCCAGACGGCTCACACGGACAGGTCGTCGTCGTCTTGCAACTCGATAGCGACGAAACCGGCGTCGACGGCGAGGAAAACGATCACAGTGGCACACCAGTCGTCAGCGAAACGGGTAGTGCTGAGGGCAGTAGCGACGACGGTGACGAAAGCGACGATAGCGCCGATGGAGAGAGTGACGATGGCGAGAGCGATGACGGTGACAACACCGACGATGCCGACGTGATCCCCGGCTTCGGCGTTCCGGCGGTGATCGTCGCACTCGCGCTCGTCGCACTCGCGCTCACTCGACGTCAGTCGGGATGATCGCCCGCGGGCGACGGTCGGCACGAAATCCTCACGCAACCGCTGCGTGAACATTCACAACCAGTGAAGCTTTGTCACTTCGCTCGAGAGAAATACCCGATGACAGCCGCCAACGAGGACGAACCCCGCGTTCCGATCGTCTGCGCTGAGTGTGAGACGACCTCCCGTATCCCCCTCTCAGACGTTGCGGAGACGGTCGAGCGGCACAACGAACAGTTACACGGAGGGAGCGACGTTGCAACCGTCGATCCCGATATCGTCGACAGCATTGCCGACCTCGTTGCAACCGATCTCGGATTACTCGAGGACGCCGAGTAACCGACCGTTCGCGTGTTATATCGACGACTCGGACCGCTGGCTGCAGTGCTATCGCCACCGACACGGTTTCACAGTCAGTTCCGTATTGTGTGATCTATTGCCAGTATACCACTGACGGTGCTGAGTCCGTTTGTCAGCGAGGGCGTGGAACAATTCGTCGAGGAATGCTTGGTCGTGTTCCGGATTAGCGTCCGTCACGAGCCCAAACCCGTCGGATGCTACGACACCCACTTCCGCGCGGAACTCCTCGAGGACACCGAGGACGAATGCCCCCGGGGTTTTGAAGAGTCGTTTCCCTGAGACGCTGCGTAGATGCGAAACTCGATCGGTGAATTACCGAATTTTGCGTGCATCAGTCATAGTTCTGTCAGTATGGGGTCTAAACCACCTGATACTCAGACGAGTATCTGTAAACGAGAAGCAACGGCTTCTCAGCTAGACAGTATCGACCGATTGATAGTAGTTTCAGGTTACCGGTAATAAGAGTGTATATTACGAATATGTGATATGCAGAGAGACAAATATGGTTGGTATTTCAGGCCAAACGACGGCGACAGACGCCGACGCCGAGTCGTTCCGGAAATCCCTAGATCCGTTGACCCATATGGATCGGTATGAGGCCACAGTAATGCTCAATTCGAGCGAATACTCCCTCGGGGTGACCGCATACCCGGAGTATCCAACCGCCATATACGAGAACGAAACGCACTGGGTCTATCTCGAGGGACGGATTTACGACGATGGTGGGGCCGAACGTGATCACGATGGCGAAAACGAAATTACCCGCGAGAAGGGACACGATGGTGCTGATTCTGGGGACAAATATGGCTTACTGTCGCTCGCTGAAACCGTATTCGAGCACGGTGACAACGAACGAGTCGAAGACTGGGTGACCGAGACTGATGGTGAGTTTCTCCTCGTCGCATACGAGAAGGACTCCGGACGACTCGCGTTGCTCAATGACGCTCTTGGGCGACTTCCCGTCTATTATGCCCAAGACGGTGAGACGTTCGTGTTCTCTCGGGAGTTACGATACCTCGTCAGTGAATTCGGGGACTCGTTCGATCAGATGGGGATCGCACAGTGCCTACTGCTTGGCCACTCACTGGGTGAGCGAACACTCCTCGAGGGAGTCAACCGGATGAGACCGGCGAGCCTGCTCGTTTTTGATCCCGACCACGGCCTGACGACGGAGACGACGGTACAGACGTTCGCGTTTGACGAGAACGAACACGCGGACCGATCTGCAGAACGAAACGCCTCCGAACTAGTGTCGTTGTTCGAACGTGCGTGTCGACAGCGATCGAGCTCGAAGGGAACCGATGTTATCTCGCTTAGTGGCGGTCTCGACTCCCGATCCGTGCTTGCCGGCTATCAGATAGAGGAGCAGTCTCCGGTCGCTGCGACGATGGAATCGTCGGAATACGTTCCACAATCCGACGTCGAGATCGCTCGAGTGATTGCTGCGGAGTTCGACGTCGAGTGGCAAACCTATCAGGTGTCCCATCCAGTGGGGAGAGACCTCGAGACCCTCATCAAAACAAAGAATGGCCAGGTCGGCCTTCTGACATCGTTTATCCTCGGATTCTTCCGACAAATCCGCGAGGAGTACGGGTCCTCGCTTTCGTACATTACCGGTGACGGCGGTGACATGGTCCTCCCAGATTTGACCCCTGCTCGTTCGCTGACGATGGACGAACTCGTAGATCAGGTGATCCAACAGTACGGCATCTTCCCGGTCGAAGACGTCGCGGAGATCACCGGCCTTTCCGAGTCAGCGATCCGCGAGAGCATTCGCAGTCGTTTCGAGGAGTACCCAGAAACGGACCCCAACGCCCTGTATGTTCACTTTCGTATCTACGAACGCGCAGTCAACTTCCTCTTCGAGGGTGAGGACCGAAACCGGTTCTTCTTCTGGAGTACAACTCCCTTCTACTCGCTGCCATTTTTCACATATGCGATGCACTGCCCATCCGAACAAAAAGTGCAGTACAACCTGTATCGAACGTTCCTCACGGACCTGTCACCCGAAGCAGCCCGGATTCGCCATCCGAACTACCGCGCCCCAGTCGCGTCCTCGAGACACGCAATGGTGGCCATGATCGATGACCTCCTCTCGCGATATCCTCGAGTCATGGAGTCCATAAAACCGGTCATCAAATCGGTCAACGACCTCGATACAGAGGCGTCACTCCAGCCGGATACCATCGAATGTATCCGTTCTCAGGTCAACCAGTGTGGAGCAGTTAGTGACGTCTTCTCATCTGAAGATGTGCATCAATTCCTCGATTCCCACGCGGATTACGGACGAGTTTCGATTTACCGAATCTTCGCACTGACATCGTTCATCGACGATATCAGCTCGAATCAGCCCGTCCTTAACACATATCGAAATAACACGTTCGTCTGAATTACACTTCGTCATCCGATTTCGTTTTAGCGGCCGAGTAGTGGTGAAGAGCGTCAATTGAACAGATGGTCCCGTGAGTATTCAGTCACTATTATCAGTATGTTACTAGTTGAGGATAGTGTCGAAATCAGTAGATAACAAAGATCGAATGTATAGTCTGGACAGTTGATGGTCGGACAAGACGGACAGAATCAGTTGTTTCAGCCAACAACATGGGCTAGCGTTCGATTCTGGATTGCATCACCGTTGGTGGAGGTGAGGCGATGAAAACAGTTATTCTTGGCTTTGATGGCCTTGATATGCGGTACCTCGACCGCTTTGCCTCCTCACTTCCAAACTTTTCTGCCCTCCGTGATCGTGGCGTGGAAGCGCCCCTTACGTCGACTCATCCACCATGGACTGGGAGCGCCTGGCCCTCGATGTATACCGGGACTGACCCGAGCCACCACGGCGTGTACGGCTTCTTCGACTACGACGGCTATCCAGATGAGGGAACACTTGTTTCACGGCATAACGTTCACCAACCGGCGCTCTGGGATTACCTGTCAAACGAAGGAGAGACGTCAGTAGTGGTCAATGTCCCGATTACCCATCCTGCAGATCCGATCAATGGTGTCCTCCTGCCCGGATATCTCGCCGTCGAGGATGAACCCGGCCATCCAGCCGAGATCCGAACAGAGTTGGGTAACAGCCTCGGCGAGGAGTATACGATCTACTCCCGCAATGAAATCAGTGAGCACTCTGAAGAGAAATTCGCGGGCTATCTCGACCAAATCGATCTGCGCCGACGAGCAAGCCGACAGTTGCTCGAAAAGTATGACTGGAAACTGGCTGTGTTGCAAGTCCAGAAGACCGACGCAGTCTTCCACAATTTCACGTCGGATGATAAATTCCGGCAGGTATACGAAGCAGCCGACCAGATGCTCGGGGATGTCCTCGAGACGATCGACGACGACGTAACCGTAATCGTCTGTTCGGATCACGGCATCGGACCTGTCAACGGGTATAAAATCCACGTAAACGAACTTCTCCGAAAGCACGGGTACGTCGAGACCGCCGAAGTGAACGATCGACCGACACTTTCGACCGAAAAAGCATCGCTGACCGAGGCAGGAGCGACAAACGGAGAAGACGGTACCGAAACGCGGGACGCTCCGACGGCGCTCAACCGAGCACTGCTCGCCACTCAGCGAACACTCGAGCAAATCGGCATCGAGCCAAAAGACGTCTACGCGGTCGCCGAACGAATGGGGATTGAACAGAACCTTATCCGACATATACCGGACTCAGTACGGGAGGCAGTGGGCAAGGGTGTCGACTGGAGCCAGTCACGCGCGTACTGTCCCGACGGAACACGAATGGGCATCCGGGTCAACCTCGAGGGGCGCGAACCGAACGGAGTCGTCCCACAGTCGGAGTACGAAGCGGTCCGCACCGACCTAATTGAGATCCTTCAGGGGCTCGAGACACCTGACGGAGAGCCAGCCTTCGATTTCGTCTGTCGACGCGAAGCGGTATACGACGGCCCGTTCACCGAGGACGCTCCAGATATACTCTTCCTACCGACGGAAATGAAGCACCAGGTCTCGGCAACGCTGTACGGCCGTACATTCATCCCTATCGACAGTTTTGACCACAAACGTGACGGGACATTCATCGGTGCTGGACCGGCCATTTCCGGCCCATCTCCGTCGCGGCTCTCACTGACTGATGTCGCCCCAATTACGATGGCCACCCTGGGCTGGTCGGTTCCGGAGACGATGACCGGGAGCGTCCCCGATGGGCTCGTCTCCGATCTTCTAGAGCCAGTTCGAGTAGACTACAGCGAACCAAGCTACGCCAGCGGGACCACCAGCGTTACTGATCCGACAGCCAGCGACAACGAAGTTACTGACCGACTCGAGGATCTCGGGTACCTCTAATGGCTGACCGGGAGCGCGAACTGTCGACACTGCTTTCGAGTGCGATCCTCGTTATGGCCGGTGGGATCATCGGGTCGGCAGCGAAACTGGGCGAGCGAGTCGTTATCGGTCGACTGCTCACTCCCGACGCCTATGGAGAGGTGAGTATCGGGTTAGCGTTTTTCACATTTACGATAACACTCGCTTTGGTCGGGTGCACACAGGGTGTCTCCCGGTTTATTCCGCGCTACGACAGTCTCGAGGACCGCCGTGGTCTGTTGGTGAGTGGAATGGCTATCACGACGGTGCTGTCGCTTGTGTTTGCCATTGGGATGTTCATCGGTGCTGGATGGCTTTCAGCGGTGTTTTTCGAGACTGAGGCAGCGGTCGTATTCATTCAGGTGCTTGCAGTGACACTCCCATTCGCTGTCGGCTTCCGAATGCTCATTGCGGCTATTCGAGGCTGCGAGAACACGCTATACCGAACAATTGTGAACGATCTCGTTGACCCGGGGCTTCGCATTGGCCTGATCGGCGGCTTGCTTCTCGCGGGGATGGGCATCGTTGCAGCCGGTATTGCCTACCTCATTGCTGCAATTGTGGCGTTTCTCGTCGCACTCGTCTTCCTTCACCGGCTCATGCCGCTGGTCGGAGCCTACCGAACGCATACCAAAGAACTCTTCATATTCTCCGCTCCGCTGGCTGTTTCGACGGTGATCGGCACGCTGCTTACCCAGACTGACACGCTCATGCTCGGCCATTTTCGCAGCTCCTACGAAGTCGGGATGTACAATGCCGCCTACCCGCTTGCTGGGGGATTGCTCGTCGTACTGTCGGCCTTCGGATTTCTCTACTTGCCGATCATCTCGCGGCTCGATTCTGAGGGCGAACGCGGCGCCGTAAACGACATCTACGCGACGACGACGAAGTGGGTATATATCATCACGTTCCCAGCCTTTCTCCTGTTCGTGGTCTTCCCAGAGGGAGTGATTCATACCTTCTTCGGACAGAATTACACCGATGCTGCAACAGCGTTACCAATCCTTGCACTCGGCTTCTTCGCCAGCGCTACCGTCGGTCGCGACAGAGAGACACTCTCTGCACTTGGGTCGACTTCCTGGATTGCGATCGGGAACATCGTCGGACTCGTGGTGAACGTCGGTATCAATCTCGTCTTGATCCCTCGCTACGGCTTCATCGGTGCCAGTATCGCCTCAGTCATCTCGTTGCTTGGGGTTCACGCCGTGATCTGTGGCGTGCTTGCAATTCAGTACGACATCACCCCGCTCTCGCCGGAATCGACGCGAACGTTTCTCTCCCTTCCCCTCGTATTACTCCCCGCGGGCGCATTAGTCTCACCGTGGATTTCGATTTCAATGGTAACGGTGTTACCCTTCCTTGTCGTGACCGGTCTGTGCTCGATCGCAGTTGTCGGCCTCGTAGACGCTTTCGAAGCTGACGACATCGTCATCATAGACCTCATCGAAGACGCAGCCGGCTTCTCGATTCCGCTCGTTCGACGATGGATCCCCGACTCGAATACGGAAACAGGCTTGTCAGCCGATTAAATTGGTTAGACGTCATCGATTGGATCTGCAATCGGTACGATCTCGAAAGTCAATCACGGGACTGCGTCGTTGTAGGTTGATGGTAGCTGACGAGGCGTTTTGCGTCTCGTTCACACACCAGAAATCGAAGATTTACCGAGGACGTCCACAGAAATGCCGAGCATCTGTACTGGTTACACAAGAGCGACGCGCTTGTGAACGCTGTGTCCCCTCCCTGCTCGATTCGCTCGCTGAGGACAGCGCGGGACCGAAGGTTCCCGTTGACTCTGCGAACGGCGGTGTCGTGAGCAGAAGGGGGCCTTGACGCCTCAATTCAGATAATTCGATCGGACGACACTGAAACACGTCGAAACGTACAGCCTGCTAACGATATGGTTAGTATAACTAACCGGATTTCCCGACTACGGATACGGCATGTCTCAATCAAACTACTCGAGTATGCGTATCGGCTGTCCGGAATGTGAGGCAAGCGTCAGTGCGTCCGTGCCCCCGGGACCGGGGATTCACCAGGAGCAATCCTCGAACCGACTCCAGGGAACTGAAACGGTGTGTCGAAACTGCGGGCACGAACTCGAACTGTATTACTACTAACTCGACGGTACCGATGTACTTCGCCGACGATGTCAGTTTGCTTCGCTGACGGTGTCGGTTTACCCCGAGGATGGCGTTAAAATATCCACGAAAGTCGTTGTGTTCGTCCTATCAATGAAATGAACGAGATGGGCGAAAGGCGAGCCACGGTGTTATAACCCTCCACTCGCAATAGCTTGTAATGGCTCCAGACAGCAAGAGCGAGGATAAGCGGGTCGATATTCTCTTAGTCGAACCCAACCCAGGCGATACACGGCTCTTCACGGAATCCTTCAAAGACGCAAAACTGAAAAACGAACTCTACACCGTATCCGACGGTGATGATGCACTCGATATGATTACTCAGCGTGGGGCGTATGCAGAAACCCCACAGCCAGATCTTATCCTACTCGAGCCGAAGTTGCCCGGAAAAAACGGGATGGACGTGTTGTCCGAGTTGAACAACGAGTCAGCACTCGAGGGGATTCCTGTCGTCGTGCTCACGAGTTCGGACATGGGCGAAGATATCGTCAAATCTCACGAACTGGATGCAGATCATTACCTGCAAAAACCGGTCGAGCCAGAAGACTTCATTCGATTTGTACAAGAAATTGAGGATCTGTGGTTTGAGATCGTCCAAGACACCGGCTAAAAACTAACCGTTCGCTGAGGGGTATATTCTCTCGAAAGCTGGCGGTAAGCGTGAATTCTCTCGGAGGGTAGCGTTCCTCGAAGAGCGTTCGTCTCCAGAACCGATCTGAGTGATTTCTCGTGCAGAATTCGCACCCGAACGTGTTCGATGATGCTATCGGAAAGGAGGGCAAAGATAGTGGGGAGGGAGGGACCGGATACCCACACCGGGTTTCCGGTGAAATAGCGGTTGTGAACAGAGGTGGAAAAACAGAGAGTCTCGAGGCTACTACTGAAGTGAATGGGCACCGAGAGGAAATTGGCTGGCAGGATTCCCTCGAGATGCTGAAAGTAGTCGTTCCTTACCACACCACGTTTCCGGTGAAAACGAGAGGCGAGCGGATATTGATGGGGTTCAGTGTGTGAAGTTTAGTGCGCGCACACACCGGGTTTCCGGTGAAATGGGTGAGTTGGTGAGGGAGAGGTGTGGGTTTTGGGTGGGCAGCGGGTTTTTAGGTGGGCTGTGTTAGGTGGGCTGTGTTAGGTGGACTGTGAGTTGCATAGAGGCTGTGAGTTGCACAGAGAATGTGAGTTGCACAGAGAATGTGAGTTTTGTGTGAGATTCTGCGTAAATCAAGCGAGAAGCGAGAGTATCTACCGTTTTGGAAATCACGACGAGATCACGACGAGTCGAATCGATGAGTGACCGAACACGGGCACACCACGTTTCCGGTGAATGAGAGCGGAGACTCCACACAGATACGACCACTTGCATTCACACATCTGCAAATCCTAACTTGATTCCCGATTTGATCCTTACTTGACCCCTCACTTGACGGATCCATCTGCCTCCTTTATCTATACCGCCCTATATGTATAAGTAGCTGGAGTCTAAATAGTCCACTGATTAGAAAATGGGGAACAGCATAACAAGCTGTTTCCGCTTTCGCTTTCATCGGAAACATCGTGTTCATCGGAAATATTGTAACTGTCTGCAAATATCGCTCCTCTATCGCCAGTCACTGGATTTGATTCGGTCATTCCCTCACTCGAGTCACGTAATTATCGCCGACTCGAATTACGCAATTTTGGAGTGCTATTGGGCACTTGCCGGCGATCTCGGTCGCAGTGCTAGCTCGTGGCCTCCTCTTCCCCACACCACGTTTCCGGTAAACCCACACCCCCGCTTCAACTGCACCCCACCCCCCTCTCACCCCATTTCACCGGAAACCCGGTGTGCGCGCCCTCACTATTCAATAATCTTACACACCCTCACCCGTCAATCACTCGAGTGGCGTGTATTCCGGTAAAACAGCCGTTTCTCGCGATCGGATGGTAATGAGTCCAAACAGTAAAGACATTTCACCGGAAACGTGGTGTCTATACCTATGTCGAGTTCCGGCGACGATCTCTTCACCCGTGACGACCCGATTTTCGAGAACAAAGAGTTGCTCGAGATCAACCATTTGCCCGAGGAAGGACGTATCGTCGGGCGGGACGACGAGATCGCCGAGCTCGCGAACGCTGTCAACCCGGCTATCTTCGGTCAGAGTCCGAGCAATCTCCTCATTTACGGTAAGACGGGGACCGGAAAGTCCCTCTGTGCGAAACACATCTCCGAACGACTCGTCCGTGTCGCGAAAGAAGAAGGGGTCACTGCGGAGTTCGCCTACGTCGACTGCGCTCAGGACAGCACAGAGACCCAGGCCGTCCAGACGATTGCTCACTCGTTGAACGACTCTTCGATTACCGACATCAAAATCCCGGATAAGGGGTTGAGCACGTCGACGTACTACAAACGACTCTGGCAGGTGCTCGACACCCAATACGAGGTCGTGCTCATCATTCTCGACGAGGTCGACAAACTCGACGACGACGACATTCTTATGCAACTTTCGCGCGCGGGCGAGGCTGGAAAACTCGAGTCCTGCAAAATCGGTGTGATTGGCATCAGTAACAAGATCAAGTACAAAGACCGGATGGACGAACGCGTCAAATCCAGTCTCTGTGAACGCGAGTTCGTCTTTCCGCCGTACGACGCGAATCAGCTTCGAGACATCATGCAGGCTCGCAGCGACTCGTTCAAAGACGGCATTCTCGACGCCTCCGTGATCCCGCGGGCAGCGGCCCTCGCGGCTCGAGAACACGGAGATGCCCGAAAAGCGATCGACATTCTCCGGTACGCCGGTGAGATCGCACAGTCCAACGGCAGTGAGACGGTTCGCGAGGAGTTCGTCGTCCAGGCTCGTGAACGGGCCGAAACGGACCGATTTCGCGAACTCATCCGCGGTTCGACCCCTCACTCACGGTACGTCCTGCAGGCACTCGCGGTGCTCTCGATCAATTCGCCGGACGAGGGTGGCTTTCGGACGACCCGAATTTTCGACGTGTACGAGGAGGTGTGTCGTCAGGAGGGATCCGACACGCTCTCGTTGCGACGCGTTCGCGACCTGCTGAAAGAACACGCGTTCCTCGATATCATCGAACAAACCCGCCAGAGCGGCGGAAGTGCAGAAGGAAGCTACACCGAACACCAGTTACTCGAGGACCCTGACGTCGTCCAGAAGGTCCTCGTCGAGACCGACGAAGCGTACAACAACGGGCAGTGAGTTCGTCACTGATTTTCAACCTTCACTCGGAGGGCCCGTCGCCAGTTTCCCACCCTCGAGGGGAGTCGTTCAGGCGTTCGGAACCGGTTTCGGTGACGACGACGAGATCCTCGATTCGGACGCCGAACTTCCCGTCGAGATAGATGCCGGGTTCGATGCTGTGAACCATCCCTGGCTCGAGTTCGCGATCGTTCCCGCCGACGATGTACGGCGGTTCGTGGACCTCGAGGCCGACGCCGTGGCCGGTTCGGTGGGTGAAGGCGTCTCCGTAGCCGGCGTGCTCGATCACCGACCGCGCTGCCTCGTCGACAGCCGAAGCGGTGACTCCCGGCTCGACGGCTTCGACGGCGGCTTGCTGTGCCTTCTGGACTATCTCGTGGACTCGTTTGTACTCCTCGGTCGGTTCGCCGGGCACGATCGTCCGGGTCTGGTCGCCGGGGTACCGCCCCGTTCCACCGTCGAGTTTAGCGTCGACGAACGCGCCAAAGTCCAGCACGATCGGCTCGCCGCGTTCGATCTCGTGGTCGCTGCTATGGTGGTGTGGTCGCGCCCCGTTCGCCCCGGCCGCGACGATGGTCGAAAACGCCGGCTTGCCAGCCCCCTCCGCTTCGAGTCGCTCCTCGATGTCACTCGCGAGGGCCGATTCGGTCGTTCCGATCAATTCCTCGCCGCGCGACCGAATCTCGAGCGAGACACGATCTGCGATCGCCCCGGCACGGCGGAGTGCCTCGAGTTCGACGTCGTCCTTTCGGATGCGTTGAGACTCGAGAACGTCGCTCGCGAGACCGAACGTCGCGTCGGGGGCACACGCGCGAAGATCCTGACTGATGGTGGCCCACATTCGATCGTCGACGAGAATCGAGCCGTCACCGGGTGTACGATCGTCGTCGATTGCTTCACCGTCGCTGTTAGTGTCTCCGACGCCGTTGGGTATCGCGAACTCGAGACCGTGTCGTGTTTCGTATCCCTCGAGTACGGCGCGAATCTCCTCCAGTGGATTCTCGTCGTCGTCCCAGGTTCGGACCTCGAGCGGTGGTTCGTCGATCGGAATGGTCGCGAGTTGCTGTTCGTACATCTTCGGTGCGACGAGGGTGGGCGTACCGATCCGTGGCACGAACAACAACAGGTGACGTTCGGAGGGTGATTCCTCGAAGCCGGTGAGGTAGGTGAGATTGGGACTCGGAACACAGACGAGGAGGTCGCCACCACTTCGCTCGAGCCTGTGTCGGCAGTTCGTGAGTCGCCGTTCGAACGTCGAGGCCATGGTTCAGAATGAGGATGAGACCGGAAAGAACGTTTGGACTGCGTGAGGGATGAGGCCGGAAAGAACGTTTGGACTGCGTGAGTGCTGTGGCGTTCACACTGTATTCGACTCGAATGTGTTCGCACAGTCGGTTCAGACACGTGACTGTACAGTCTGGCGAATTCGCCTCGTAGGCGATAGCATTAGACCCCCATGCGGATGCAGGCCACGAATCAACCTGCAACGGGGCGCTGTATTTTCAGCGAATGCGATTTACCGACGAGCGATCCCCGTCGACGAAACCGACGAGCGGACAGCATCGATCCGACGGAGAGCGTCGGTCGACCGACGAGACACGAGCGACCAATGCCACGCGAGACGAGGACGTGCCGTCATCGACGGACGACGAATCGGTCTGTCCCGATTCGTTGATCGTCGTCTCGAATCGACAACCGTACCGACACGAGTTCGAGACGGACGCCAACGAAGCGAATGCGGATACATCCGAGACGGACACCGACGAAGCGAATGCGGATACGAGCGCAGTAGATGCGGACACGACCGAAACGAACACCGAATCTGGACCAGCTCACAGCCAGATCGAAGTCGACGAACCGACCGGTGGGCTAACGGCTGGACTCGACCCCGTCTTGCAAAACGCCGAAGGAACGTGGATCGCCTGGGGCGACGGCGGTGCCGACTTCGAAGTCGCGGACGACGACCACTGCGTCTCCGTCCCACCGGGAGACGAATCGTACACGCTCCGCCGAATCGATCTCTCGTCGGAGGCGGTCGAATCGTATTACTACGGCTTCAGTAACCGCGTGCTCTGGCCGCTTTGTCACGGTTTCACCGACCTCATCGATGCTCGCTCGAGCGATTTCGAGTGGTATCGATCGGTCAACGAACGATTCGCCGAAGCGGTCGGAGAACACGCGAGCGGCGAGTCGGTCGTGTGGCTCCAGGACTATCACTTCGCACTCGCGCCGCGCATGATTCGGGAGTCGACCCCGAGTTCGACGACGGTCGCGCAGTTCTGGCACATCCCGTGGCCGTCGGCGTCGACGTTTCGGGCGTGTCCGAACGGTCGACAGCTTCTCGAGGGCCTGCTCGGAAATGACCTGCTCGGATTTCACGTCGATCGATACGCCGAGCAGTTCCTGGCGTGCGTCGACCGATACGTGCCCGACGCCGAGGTCGACCGCTCTCGCGGAACGGTTCACTACGCCGAGCACACGACTCGCGTCGTCGCGACGCCGATGGGGGTCGACGCGGAGTCGTACGACGAAGCGGCTCGGTCGGTCTCGGCAAGCGATCTGACGACGGTTCTCGATCGATACGACATTCCGAACGAGAACTACATCGCCCTCGGGGTCGACCGACTCGACTACTCGAAGGGCATTCCTGAACGACTCACGGCGATCGAACGGTTCCTCGAGGAAAACCCCTCCTGGCACGGCGAGTTTACGTTCGTCCAGTCGGCCTCGCTCTCGAGGACGGACATTCCGGCGTACGAACGCCACAACGAGCGAGTTCGCGGGGAAATCTCTCGCATCAACGAGCGATTCGGGACGGACGAGTGGCAACCGATCGTCTACACCGAAGACTACCTCTCGACGACCGAACTCTGTGCCCTCTATCGGCGGGCGGATCTGTTGGTCGTGAGTTCGGTCGTCGACGGGATGAACCTCGTCGCACAGGAGTACGTCGCAGCGAGCGTCGATTGCGACGGTTCGTTGCTGTTGAGCGATCAAACCGGTGCACACGAGACGCTCGGTTCGCAGGCGGTCACGATCGACCCGACTGACACGGACGACGTTGTCGAGGCCCTCGAGCGCGCCGTCTCGATGGTCCCACAGGAACGCCGGCGTCGAATGAGCGCACTACGCGATCAGGTGTTCGAGACGGACCTCGAGTGGTGGATGGACGCTCAGTTCGAATGGATGTCACGAATCCACTCTGCCGACGATTCGCCTCAGCCCGACTCGAAGGACGATTCGTCTCGGCCCGACTCGAAGGACGATTCGTCTCGGCCCGACTCGAAGGACGATTCGTCTCGGCCCGACTCGAAGGACGATTCGCCACCGTCTGACTCGGATGGTGACGCCGATTCGGAATCGACGTCTACGTCCGACTCGAGCACCGATCCCTCTGAATACACCTACACAGCGTGATCGATGACAGCTGAGTTACCACCACAGCCACTCGAGGAGCGACGTGAGCAGATTCGCTCGAAACTCGCCGGCGCCGCTCACGTATTGTGTTGTCTCGATTTCGACGGGACGCTCGCGCCCATCGTCGAGGATCCCGACGCTGCGACACCGATCCCGGCCGCCACGAGCGCACTCGAGGACCTCGTCGCTGCACCGGCCGTGTCGACGGCGATCGTGAGCGGTCGCGCCCTGTCCGACGTTCGAACGCGGATCGATGGCCCGGCCGCGTACGCCGGAAACCACGGCCTCGAACTCGCTCGAGACGGGTCCGTTGCGATTCACCCGGTTGCTCGCAAACGCGCAGCCCAGATCGACCGCGTCTGTCACACCCTCGAGACGGTTCTCGATTCGGTACCGAACGCCCGCGTCGAGAACAAACGACTGACCGGTACCGTACACCTCAGGTCGGTTCCGTCCGCTGGGCACCCGGTGGTCGAACGACAGACGAGAGCCGTCGTCGATGCACTCGGAGCCGACTCACTCGAGATTTCGCCCGGCAGAAAAATCCTCGAAATCGGCCCCTCGATTCCGTGGGGGAAAGGCAACGCGGTCTCCTTGCTCGACGCCCAAATGCCGCCGGAAACGGTTCCGCTGTACATCGGTGACGACGTAACCGACGAGTCGGCGTTTCGTGCCGTCGAACCGGAGGGGATCGGCATTCGCGTCGGAGAGGCGACGCCGTCGGCCGCGTCGGCTTCCGTCGACTCACCCGACGAGGTGGCGTCGTTTCTCGAGTGGCTCGGTTCGAGCGCACTCGAGGAACTCGATCGACCCGATCGAGGACCGAACGTGCCCTCACAGTCGACGCGATCAGCGCCGGCCACCGTCGCCTCTCGCCTCGAGTGATCGTTCGCCGGCACCCGGAACGATCCGATTGCGCCAGTCGAAAACGACACCGCTCGGATTGAGTCCGCGCTCACTCAATTTTCCGAACTGTCGCATTTGGGAACCTCTTCTCCTTTCGAGATAACTGGTTGTAGAACCCACTGCTCACGAAGTCGAAAGTATTAGTTACAACTGGAAATATGGTGGCGCACGAGAGTGAACGATAGTGAAATTGCGCCAGCCAACTGACTTTCTGATCCTCGGATCACTCGAGGAGACGGGCCGAAACGTCGCGACGAATCTCGCGTCGCATACGGGGAAGAGCCGGAAAAACATCAATACCAGATTGCCGGTGTTAGCCGATTACGGCCTCGTTCGAAAGATTGGCCCGGCCGAGCGCTCCGGTCTCTACGAAATTACGCCGGCAGGCGAGTCGGCGCTCGCCTACCGCGACCAATACGACGAAACCGACGACTTCGAATCGCTCATCTCGGGTCCGTCTGCGACGGCCACCCGACGTGGTGAGACACGAACGACCATCGCACGGAGCGAAACCGATAGCGACACCGACGAGTAGCCAGTTCTTGCGGTCACCGGGTGGAAGGCCGTTGTTCACGCTAGCGAGTAGCGCCGAGAGAGCCGGGACCGCCGGGACCGCCGAGACCGCCGCTGTACGTCTCGAGTTCGGACCGCGCACACGAAGAAAACGAGAGTTGCAGTTTTCGACTCGAGCCAGTGGGATCTGGATGGGTCGTTCCACACTGTGAGTACTCACCGATGTAGTCCGGTGACCAGGCGTAACTGCTGAGCATCGGCGTAGCGACGACCGCGTCGCGTTCGTCGACTCGATACGAGAGGCCGTGTTCGTGTCCCAACCCGAGTGCGTGCCCGACTTCGTGAATTAGAATCTGCATCGTTCGCGTCGCGTCTTCGTCGGGGACGACCCACTGCTCGGTGGCTTCGGTCGCCGATCCACCGAGTTCCTCGACCGACTCGAGCGCTGCGATGTGTCTGGCGCCGCCGACCGACGCCACGTTCGAGAATCCGTAGCCGGTCGGGGCTTCCTGCATTTGCCCGTCGGTGACGAGCAAATTGACGTCCGCTCGAGACGAGGATCCGTTCGGACTGACACTCCCGGCGACGAGTCGTGCCGGCCACTCACCGCGTCTGGTCACTTGGCCGCCGTCTTCGGTCGAGATGTCGACGGTTCCACCGTGTGAAATTTCGAGCGTCCAGTACTCGAACGCCAGAACGACTTCGAGAAATTCACGGACCCGCCTCGAGACGCCACGATACTCGGCCGCTTGCGCAGAGAGCCAGAACCGTACCTCGAGGGCGTCCGTCGGTTGCCGAGTCGTGTAGGCGAGGGTACCAGTCGAGAGGATCGCGCCCGCCGATCCGAGAAACAGACGCCGATTCACGATCGCTGAGAGACAGGGCCACTCCCAGTTCGTGATGGTTCACATGTGTCGCTATTACGGTCGTCTGCGGTGGGTGGAAGTTGAGAACGGGGGTGGGCCGAAAACGGGGGTGGGCGGAAATTGAGAACGCTCACTCTGGAAGCGGAACTCGCGTATCGACGATCCGTGCCCCGCCTTTCGAAATTCGAATCTCGATCCACGGCGGGGGATGTGAGACGACTCCTACCAGCAGTAGGTTTCCCTCACGCGTTTCGACTAGTCGCCGCGCTGGATTTCGTTGTCTGAGACACGGCGTCCAGCACCCCGAACGGAGGTTTCGCTCGAGTTGGCGCTCGGTGTAGTAGTTTCCGTTCGACCCAGCGTACACTCTTCCGAAGGACGTTTCGTTCATCGCAGACTCACGCACCGTTGCCAGCTTCCATCCGATCCCGAATCTCTCGAACCAGTGAGTGTCATTCTTCCGTGATGGTCGACTCGAGACACCCGTGTCTACGCTGGGGTGTACATAGCCGTCATTTATGGAGTCGCCTCCGCTGCGTCCGCATTCGTCGGCCGGATCGGAGCCACAGGTTCGGGTCGAGTTACGGGGCGGATCGACGTTGCCGTTCGGGCTTCCCGCATGCTCGAGGGTCGATAATCGAGGATGGACACACCGTATTTCCGGTGAAGACGGCAGGTTCTGCGTCGTGCTGGAGCAATTGCAGCGGTGTGGTAACTTTTGTGGGTGTGGTATAGTGTGGTATGGTAACTTTTGTGGGTGTGGTATGGTGGGGTGTGGTAACTGCTGTGGGTGTGGTAACGGCTGTGGGAATGTCTCAGTCGACGCCACCTGCGGTTTCGAAGAATTCGGCGAGCACCGTCTGGAGCCCTTTTCTGAGGTGTTGGTGCATCGTCGGGGGAGAGACGTCCATCGCTTCGGCGATTTCCTCGCCGGTGCTTTCGCGAGGCCAATCGAAAAAGCCGCTGTAGTAGGCCAAGCGCAACGTCGTGAGTTGCCGGTCTGTGAGTTGATCGAGGATGCGATTCCGACGCTCGGCGGCCGTTTGGACCGAGCGATCGACTTCCCGTCTGGCGACCAGTTCGGTATTTTCGTAGATTACGGTGAGCGCATCTGCGATCTCTCGAACGTCCGCGTTCTGTGAGATTTCGATGACGCAGGTTCCAACGCCGTCTTCGACGGTTACGTCTCGTATCGTCGCGCCGTGATTCGCAAGTGCTCGGACACCCGACTCGGTGAGTCGAATCTCGAGCGTGCAGTTGTCTCCGCCGTCGTGAATGAGTCTGGAGCGTTCGATCGAGTGGTGGTCGTCCGCGGCTTCGAGTACGGTCTCGCCGCTGATGCCGTCTATCGTTACGTACTGGACAGTGCGCCCGCTCGAGGTCGTGCCGGCCCACTCGAGTGAGCACGTACAGTCGTACGCTTCCGAGAGGTCGAAGGAGAACGTGTTGCCACCATCGATCTGAAACTCGAGTTCGACGACGGTATCGGCGAACAGCAACTGTCGGTTTTTGACGGCCATGATCGTGAATCCGATCGTTTCGCCGAGTAACACGAACGCGGCGAGTTCGTCGTTGGTGAACGCCTCGTCGCGTCTCGATAACACCGTCAGGACGCCGTAGCTCGACTCGTTGTGAGTGACGGGAACGGTTATTGCCGAGTTGACGTCGTCTTCACGAGCACCCTGGCGTAGTGGCTCGGGGACCGAGTCGTTCGATTGCATATCGGTGACAGTGTGAATGCTCTCCGTCCGAATTGCTTGCTGGCCGATCCACTCGGGGCCGGTCGTGAGTTCGCTTCGTGTCTCGAGGACCGATTCTGCACTACCGGAGCCGGTTCGATACGAGAGTGATCCATCACCCGCCCGTTCGGCGATCCACGACCCACAGTACAGTTCGGAATCGACGAGGTGGGCACAGACGTCGCGTTCGATCGTGTCTCGCGAGGGCGCTTCGACTAACGTGTCGATTACCTGCCCCACGACGGTGCTGATTCGACTGATCGTCTCGAGTTGGTCCTGTCGGGATCGCAGTTCCCGTTCCCGACGCACCCGTTCGGTGACGTCTCTGGCGAGCCAAATGACGGCCCGTTGCTCTTCGATCCGTTCGTCGATCGGAACCACTCGTGCTTCGTAGCGACGCTCTCCCTGGTGCGTTCGTGCCGGATACTCGATGGTTCGAATGTCACCGCTCTCAAGTGTGTCTTGCAGACACTGACCGAGTCGCTCGGCTGTCTCCGCTGGAAAGACGTCATCGAGGCTGGACCCGACTAACTCTTCGGGAGGGACGGAGTACAACGCTGCAGCGTCCTCGTGGATCTTCGCTTCGAGATACGTCTGGTCTTCACTGATGACGAACGCCTCGTCGGGGAGTTCGTTCGCGAGGATTCGGTGGTAGTGGTCTTCGAGTGAACGGTCTCCGTATGCCGTTTCGACGGCGTCGAGAAGCAACTCGAGTGGATCTTCGTCTGCGTCGACCGGAATGTACTCGGTTGCGTTCGCTCGCAAAGCGGTAACTGCGTGTGCTTCGTTTTGGCAGTCCGGAACGACGATCGTCGGAATGGTTGGTGCAACTCGCTGGCAACGCTCGAGGATCGATGCGGTCTCCGAGGGAGTCACGTGTTCGAGGACAAACGCGAGGACGGCGTCGTTTGCGTCGCCCCCATCCTCGTCTCCGTCCCCGTTCTCGTCCCTGTCCCTGTCCGGCGAACTGAATTCGGTCTCTGGAGTGAGGGTCGACTCGAGTGCCGACGACGGGGTCGTCACTCGAACGCTGTAGGGGGTCTTCTCCCGGAGTCGAGACTGCAACGGACTCGACTGGGTCGTCGTCACGTGGATGATCGATCCGACTCGATTCTCGTCGGGCATGTACTATCAGCTATGTTCGCGATTACTCGGCCGGTGCCGCCTTTCTGAGCAAATGGTGCATCAGAATAAAAGGCTACTGGTCCACACCCTCTCCAATACTGACACTGCTGGCGAATTTTCGCCCGGCGATAGCTAACAGTATATATTGCTAATATATGATAGCTACTCTTGTCTGAAGTAGGGTATGTATCTCAGGTGATACGACCTCGTCATCTCTGCCGTGGCGTGTCACGCGACGCACCGTCTCCACATTCCACAACGCTCCACTTTCTACACATTCTACACAGTGTACACTGTGTAACGATCGGCCGCCTGAGTGCCAGGGGCGACACTCGCGAATCCCTGCAGTGAAACCCCTTCTCCACGGTCAAACTATCGTTTCTCGGATCCGAATCGGTGCGAGCACGTCGCTGGTCGTACTCACGGCCAGTACCTCAAACTCGAGGTGTTGTTCCAAGCGGCCACCGTCCCCGCTAAAACCGGTGTCGGATCGTGGTGTGGCGGCGTCGCCGCCGAACTACAGTTCGCCCTGTTCTTTGAGGTCCTCGATGATGTCGTCGACGAACGACTCGGCGTCGTCGTACGGGAAGTCACCGCCCGAGGTCTTCGTGTTCAGTTCCATCGCGGTCATCGAGAAGTCTCCCGACTCGAATTTCGTCCCTGGGCCATTCGGCAGGGCCGGGACGAGGTCCATTGGGCTCGAGATTGGGTAATCGGCTTCTTCGAATGCATCGACCATTTGCTCGCGGATTTCGGATTCGTCTGCCATTGCGCATGGTAGTACCCTCTGATAAATAATAAATTTGCAGGTAGTTCTTTCCAGCTCACCCGGTGTTGTATTACAGGTGACACATTCGGGAGCCAGAGATCGGAGTAGCGCTTCGAATTCGACGATCGTTACTGTTGAAGGTGGATCGTTACGGTTGAAGGGGTAGAGTCACTGTGAGAGGGGGCAGAGCACTGTTGGTGAGGGAGAGTATGCTCGAGCGCTCTTGGGTTACCGATCGAACGGTTCGCCGAGTGCCTCGAGGTCGATGTGTTCTTCCACGAGTGCCCCGGCCCGGTCGTAGGGTGTCGACCCGTTCGTGCCAGCCGAATCTCCGCCGGATCCGTCGTCGGCAGTTATCCGCATCTGCCGGTCGATACCGGCGTTCTCGGCCACCGTCGAAAGGAATGCCGATCGAACCGACTCGTTGTCGAAGAGACCGTGGAGATACGTGCCGAGAACCGATCCTTGCGCGGCACTCGAGTCGCCGATAGGTTGGCCCACGGGTGCTGTTACGCGCGTCCGTCCGGCGTGGATCTCGTACCCCGATACCGGCCCGTCGACGCCGTCGAGAAGCCTCGATCCGTCGCCGTCGACGGTGATAGCCGTTTGCTCGAGGTGTTTTCCCGCCTCGAATTCAGTCTCGACTGGAAGTAGCCCGAACCCGTCGACGACGTCGACTGTCCCGGTGCCCTCGAGCGATGCGTTCGTGATCCGTTCGCCGAGCATCTGGTAGCCGCCACAGAGACCGACGATCGGCCCGTCGAACCGTTCGAGTGCGGCTCCGAATCCCACGTCGTGGAGTCTGTGAAGGTCGTCGACGGTATTTTTCGACCCTGGCAACACGACGGCGTCGGCGTCTGCGAGTTCGTCCTCGACTGCACGCTCCTCGAGGGGCACGAACGCGACGGAAACGCCCGGTTCGTCGGCCAGCGCTTCGAGGTCCGTCGCGTTGGAAATCCGGGGAAGGCGAGGGACAGCGACTCTGAGCCGTCGCTCGGGCGAAACGCCGTCGTCGTCGCCGAGCACGCCGCGTTCGTCCGTCGCTGGAAGCCCGACGCTGTCTTCTTCTGGCAGCCCCGGATCGTCGTAGGGGACGACGCCCAAAATTGGCACGCCGGTCTTCGCTTCGATTTCCTCGATTCCGGGCTCGAGCAGCGACGGGTCGCCTCTGAATTTGGTGATGACCGCGCCGACGACCCGCTCGCGAAGGGAGTCGGGCAGGAGTTCGATGGTGCCATAGAGGCTGGCGAACGCCCCGCCGCGTTCGATGTCGACTAACAGGAGGATGTCGGCGTCGGCAAAGCGCGCCGTCTCGACGTTCGCGAGGTCGCGGTCGTGGAGATTGATCTCGCCGATGCTCCCGGCACCCTCCGCGATCACGACCTCGTGCTCGCTCGCGAGCCGTCGATAGGAGCGTTCGGCCGCGGCGCGCGCGTCCTCCCAGTAGTCGTCGTAGTAGGTGCCGGCCGGGACGTGCTCGTGGGCCACGCCCTGTACGACGAGTTGACTTTCGCCGTCGCCGCGGGGCTTGAGCAACACTGGGTTGCAGTCCGTCGTGGGCGTCATCCGGGCCGCTCGAGCCTGCACGAACTGCGAGACGCCGATCTCGCCCCACTGGTCACGCTGAGCTTGCGTTCCACTCTGTCCCTGTTGTGGCTGCTGTTCTCGCTGTTCCTGCTGTCCCTGTTGTCCCTGCTGTTCTCGCTGTTCATGCTGTCCCTGTTGTCCCTGCTGTTCTCGCTGTCCCTGCTGTGTCTCGACGGGCCGACTAGCGGTTTCGTCCGACGCGCCTTCGGCTCGAACGACGACGCGGGCGTTGTTGCTCATGTTCTGTCCCTTGAAGGGGGCGACCGAGACGCCTCGATCGGCGAGCATTCGACAGAGGCCGGCGGCGATGGTGGACTTGCCGACGTGGCTCGCCGTCCCGGCGACGAGAAGGGTTCGTGTCATCCGCGTTGACGATACTCGGCCGTCGTGTGGTATCGTCCTACCGGTTTCACTCGAGCCATCGTCGTACTATCCGTCCACTTATCGAGCGACGATTATTCGTCGTCGTAGTCGTCGTCAGCGCCGGGTTCCGGCGGCTGTCCGTCTTCGAACTCGAGTCGCTCGCCGTCGTGTGGTTCGATGTGGCTCAGAATGTCGTGTGGGACGTAGCCGATGTTATATCCGTCTTCGTTGTGGAGAACGACGCCGTGTTCGTACTCCCGAAAGTCGAAGCAGTTGATCTCCTCGTAGGTGTTTCCCGGTTTGTAGACGACCTTCATACGGAATAGGTCACCAGATTGGCTCGTTTCGATACGGCTTGCAGGTGAAGGCAGCTTTCGAACGCGAGCAACCGACGCCGGTCGATTCAACCCGTACGCACGGTCTCACTTGCCGACTCGAGTCCGTTTCTCCCATCGCGGTCCGGCGCGACTCGAGAGCACGATACCGACTGCGCCGAACCCGACGCCCGCGACGCTCAGCGTCACCGCGACGGCTCCGGTCGGCGGAACCACCACGAACCCGGCGACGAGCGTCGGGACGAGCACGACGCCGACGCCGAGAGTGAACAGCGAGAACCGTACGGCGTCGAAGAGGAACTCGTTCGGATCGAAGCCGGCGATGTAGACCGTCAGGCCGTAGTAATACAGCGCGTAGCCCGCGAGCAAGATCGCGCCGACGACGGCGTCGACGAGCGTCGCGTCGAACCAGAGCACGGCTGCGAGATACGGCACGGCGACGGTCGGCGCGCCGACGACGACGAACGCGATTCGCTTCGCCCGGAACACGTCCGAAATCGAGACGGGGTAGGCGAGGTACGCCTCGAGCGAGTCGAACTGGGTCAGCCAGTTGTAGGTCGTAAACGCCGTCAGTCCGAGCACGCCGCCGAAGAAGATGCCGGGCGCGGGCGAGATGCCGGTTATCGAGTCGACGACGCCGACGAGCGCGGCGACGAGCGCGAGGAGGATGGTCGCCGAGACGAACGGCTTCGCGACTCCGCCGGACGATCGGGCCAGGTCGAGCAGCGTCTTCGAGACGAGCGCCCGCGTGTTGTCGGCGCGCAGGGGCAATGCGGCGCTCAGGCGTGCGAACCGGTCACCGGCCGTTCTCGAGGGCCGCCCGTACGTCGGATCGTACAGCGTGAGCGAGCCGACGCTGACGAGGACGACGCCCGCGGCGAGACCGCCGGCACCGAGCAGCGTCCCCTCGAGGGGGACGAACGCGTTCCAGGCGACACTGCTGAAACCGCCGGCCCAGAGGCCGACGACGCCGAGGACCGCTCCGCCGCCGATCGCCCACGTCGGCACGCCTTGGGTTCGAACGGCGATCATCGCGACGGTCAGGGCCATGCCGGCGGCGAACGTGAGCGTGAGCGAGAGCCACATCGCGGCCACGGCGAGTGGTGCGTCGCCAGCAGAGCCGACGAGGACGGCGTTGCTGAGCGCCATCGGCAGCACGAACGCGACCGCGTAGAACAACCCGTCCTTGAGGAGGAAGATGCCGAGCAGCCGTCGTCGCGAGAGCGGGAGCGTCGTCGAGGTCGAGAGGACGAGCGAGAGTCGCCCGAACACGTTCTCGAGCATGTCCGAACCGGCGAAGCCAGCGGTCCCGCTGTAGAGTCCGAAGCCGAGTGCGAGCACGTGGAGGCCGGTTACAATCGTTCCGGCTGCGGTGCCCGTCTCGAGCAGCGCGATCGTCGCACTGACGGCGAGGACGGCGATAACGGCCGGGAAGAGCGCGAAGCGCCAGCCGCCGAACAGCTGGGTGTGGAGTCGCCACTCCTCCCTGAGGAGCGTCGCGAACAGCCGCCACGCGGTCGTTCCGCGTCGGGTGGTGGCCTCGCGTTGGGCAATCGGCTGCTGTGGGGATTCTGTCATCGTTTGGCGGGCGCCTCGAGTCCCTCGAGCGACGGTGCGTCGCGAACGTCTTCGCCCTCGACACGCTCGAGGAACACGTCCAGAAGCGAGTCGTCCCCGAGTGGCTCGCTGTCAGCGCTGCCACCGCTGACGGCGCTCGAATCGCCCTCGAGCGAGCGTTCGGTGACGATGCGGCCGTCGGCGACGATGCCGACGCGCGTACAGATTTCCTCCGCGACGTCGATGTTGTGCGTCGAGACGAAGACGGCGTTGTCGCCGGCCGCGTAGGAGACGAGGAACCGTTTGACCTGCTCCTGGACGAGTGGATCCAGATTCGCGAGGGGTTCGTCGATGAAGACGACGTCGGGTTCGTGGAGGAACGCCTGCGAGATCATTACCTTCTGTTGTTGGCCCCGCGAGAGGTCCGTGTGGAGCGTGTCGAGTTTGCTCTCGAACCCGAGTCGCTCGGCCCAGCGCGTCGTCCGTTCGGTGACTCGGTCGGGCTCGAGTCCGCGCACGTCGCCGACGAACTCGAGGAACTCTCGCGGCGTCAGGAAACTCGGCGGCGAGCCCTGTTCGGGGAGGATGCCGACCCGATGTCGGGTTTCGATCGGTTCCGCAGTGGGGTCGGTTCCGAGCACGCTGACTGTCCCCGAGTTCGGCTGAATCTGGCCCGTGAGCACGCGAATCGTCGTCGTCTTTCCGGCCCCGTTTGGTCCGAGAAAGCCGTAGAGTTCGCCCCGCTCGACGGTGAACGCCATTTCGTCTACTGCATCGACAGTTCCGTAGGACTTCGCCAACCCGTCGACTTGTATCACACCCATCGATTTACCGAACATTCGTTTTGATTGGTAATAATTGTGCTGGCATGAGATTATCCGACGACCGATCCCTCGAAACCCCTCGATACATCGTTGTGGGTCGTCTCACTCACCCCGTGAGCACCATGACCGGTAGCATGATCGCGACGCCGAGGGCGACGCCGACCAGTAACTCTCGGCGACCGCCTCCGGGAAGGTCTTCGCCGTACACGAGACCCTCCGGGAGGATGTCGTGGAGCACGAGGTAGATCATCGCTCCCGCGGCGAATCCGAAGCCCAACGGCAGGAAATCCCGCGCGACGGTGACGAAGACGTACGCGATTCCCGCGGCGACGGGTTGGGGAAGACTCGAGAAGACGGCCCAGCCGAAGAGCTTCCAATTGGGGAGCCCGTAGGTGTGTAAGGGAATCGCGACCGCGAGGCCTTCGGGAATGTTTTGAATCGAGATCGCGACCGTGATGAAGATGGCGAGGCCCGGCACGGCGAGTCCGGCGAGGACGATGTCGCCGTCGACCCCGAGATCGGCGAACGCAACGCCGAGGGCGACACCCTCCGGAAAGCTGTGAACGGTCAACACGCCGACGATGAGCACGAGCTTTTTGAAGTCGGCGTCGGGGATCTCTCGCGGCTTGAACTCGTGGTCCGCGATGACTCGATCGGCGACGATCACGAGTCCGACGCCGACGGTGAGGCCGGCACCGACCTGTCCAAGCGATCCCTCCTCGAGACCTTCGACGACGAATCCGAACAGCGACGCGAACAGCATGATCCCGCCGGCGAGTCCCCAGAGGACGACGGTGACCCTGTCGCTGATCTCGTCGACGACGAAAAACGGGAGCGTTCCGATCCCGCAGACGATCGCCGTAAAGAGACCCGCAGCGACGACGAGTCCGACGCCTTCGACGGCCATGTGTTCTGATACGTTCGCTTCAGTCGCAGGCGATTTTGCGTCTTTTTCACACTGCTCGAGACGCCCTGTACTCACACCGCCCGGGACGACCCCCGTCCGGTGACCCGTCCACCCTCCCTATCTGACGACCGTCACCGGTATCGGCGAGCGACGAACGACTTGCTCGGCGACGCTCCCCAGCAGGACGCGAGAGACGCCGGAACGGCCGTGGCTGCCGATGACGATCTGGTCGACGCCCTCCTCCTCGGCGAACTCGACGATCCGTCTCGCCGGGGTGCCCCGGACAGTCTCGGTCGAAATCGTCGCCTCGTGCTCGCCGGCGACCGACCGAGCCTCCTCGAGGAGGGTCTCGGCGTTCTCTTCTTCCAACTCGAGCACTCGTTCGATGTTGTACGCCGCGTCGCCGCCGTACATCGAGGCCGAGGGGTTGACGACGTGCAGTGCGGTAATCTCGGCGTCCGGAAACATCGTGATCGCGTGCTCGAGTGCGTCCTGTGCCGGTTCGGAGTCGTCCATCGGAACCAAGAGGTGCATAGGCGAGTATTCGATTAGCAACCGTATATATGGTGGGTGGAGTTCCCACGCTGTACAATTTCTACAATCGCAGAGAGGACCTAGAATTCGGTTCCCTGCCGCGCACGCTGGCCGTCGTCGATTGGATGTTTTTCTTTCCGAACGTTCGTAACTAGATCGGCGCGCTCCGTCAGGTAGGTTGGCTCGCTGTGGCTTCCGGAGAGGACGAGCTCGAGGCCGTCCGGTTTCGCGTCGAGCAGGTCGTGGACGTCCGCCTCGCTGAGCAGGTCACGGTCGACGGCGTAGAGAATTTCGTCTAAAATCAGCATGTGAGCACCCGCTTCGGGTGGTGCGTCGAGGTCGAGTGGTTCGGAGAGGTCCGCGTCGGTCGCCCCCTCGAGTAACTCGAGGGTGCGCTCGAAGCCGGCTCGAGCCTCTCGTTCGTGGTCCGCTTCGTCGCTGCCGTCGGCCATTCCGTGCCAGCCGTAGTGGCCGAGGTTCTCGTAGCTGATGCCGGGCAGGGCTTCGATGGCATTGTACTCGCCGCGGACGGCCTCGACGCTCGAAGCGCCGCCTTTCATGAACTGAAGGACGTGGACTCGATAGCCGTGACCGGCGGCGCGGACGCCCATGCCGAGCGTGGCCGTCGTCTTTCCTTTGCCGTCGCCCCACCAGACCTGTACGAGGCCGAACTCGTCGGGTGCGTCGGGTTCGATCGATTCAGCTTCGGGCGTTCGCCCCTGACCCGGCGTCTGGTCGATCACCGAATCAGAAGACTGTTCGTCGCTCATAGTCGGACAGTTGCGTCCAGTGTATTTGTAGGTGGTCACATCGCCATACTAGCAAACGCGTTGACAATTCGGACACGCCTGCTGGCGCTACCGACCAAACGAATCTTAGGGCTTCGCTCCTAACGTGCTCGCAGTATATGTCACTCGAGTACTCCGCGTCCGGCGAGACACCCGACACCGAGCGGGTTATCGGCGTCCTCGACGACGCCGACTGCCGGGCGATCATCGCGATACTCGAGGAGCCAAAGACCGCCTCAGAAATCGCAGACGAAGCCGAGTTGCCGCTCTCGACGGCGTATCGAAAATTGGATCGGTTGACAGATGCCGAGTTGGTGAGCGAAACGACTGGCGTGCGACGCGGTCGCCACCAGACGGCGCGGTACGTGGCGACGTTCGATCGAATCGCGATCACGCTCGACGGAAATCGGGAGTTCCGCGTCGATGTCGAGCACTCGAGGCCCCACTCGCTCGGACTCTGGGCGACGCTCACGCAAGTGTTCTGACGAAATTGGCGGACGGGAGATACCGCCCTTGCTTACTGATTCGACGCCTGGTCGTCGGCCGAGTCGATGTCGGGTTCGGGTTCGATCTCCGTCGCCGATGCTGCTTGCTCTGTGTCGCCCATATCTTCGCCTTCCTTGATCGCCTGGGCTTCCTGTTCCATCGCCTCGACGTCGATTTCGGTCTCTTCGATCTCGCCGACGATTTCGGCGATGTCGTTGAGCCCGATCAGCTCTTGGGTCTCCTCGTCGAAGTCGAGACTCTCGAGTTCGGTGTCGGCCTCCTGGACGTCGCTGCCCGAGAGGTGCTTGCCGTAGCGCCCGAGCATCGAGGACAGCTCCTGTGGCAAGACGAACGTCGTGGACTCGCTGGCTCCGATCTCCTCGAGGGTCTGCATGCCCTGGTCGATGATCGCGCGTTCGCCCATCGATTCGGCGGACCGAGCGCGAAGCACGGTCGAAATCGAGTCACCCTGCGCTTCGAGGATCTGACTCTGCTTTTCACCCTGTGCGCGGATGATCTCGCTTTGCTTGTCACCCTCCGCCTTTTCGACGGCGCTGCGGCGTTCACCCTGGGCCTCGAGGATCATCGCCCGTCGGCGTCGCTCGGCGGAGGTCTGTTCTTCCATCGCGCCTTTGACGCCTTGAGACGGCGTCACTTCGCGGACCTCGACGCTCTCGACGCGGATCCCCCACTCGTCGGTGGGTTCGTCGAGTTCCTGTCGGATTCGCTCGTTGATTCGTTCGCGGCGACTGAGCGTGTCGTCGAGTTCCATATCCCCGATGACCGCACGCAGGGTCGTCTGTGAGAGATTCGAGACGGCTCGCTTGTAGTCGTCGACCTCGAGGAACGCGCGTTTCGCGTCCATCACTCTGATGTAGACGACGGCGTCGGCCGTGACGGGCGAGTTGTCGCGCGTGATCGCCTCTTGACTGGGGACGTCGATCGTCTGCGTTCGCATGTCGAACGTATGCACTCGCGAGACGAACGGCGGAACGATGTTCAACCCCGGCTCGAGCAACTTTCTGTACTCCCCGAAAACCGTCAGTGCACCCCGGTTGTACGCGTCGACGATCTCGACCATCTGCCAGATGGTGATGACGACGAGTGCGAGCACGAGTGAGCCACCGACGAACAGCGGGTCCTCGAGTTGGAGGGGTGTGAGTGCCAGCACGTTCATTGTCGTATCCAGGGCTGGCAGCCCAATAACCATTGGGTTGCGTTATCGTGTGTGGTGTTGTCTAGGTGGGGCTTACCATCGAACCTCTCCACGGTTCTTTTTGCATGGGACCTCGTTATGGGAAACATAGACGACCTTGGCGGAGGAGATATTGGACTCTCACGTCGCCAAGGACGTGTTCGATACTGAATCTAATTTTGGAATGGCTTACTCATTATCTGAGGACATTATTTACATTTTACATATAGGGTGACATGACTGTTCATATTTGTCCAAATAACGATTTCAAAATGACAAATCGGCACTTTGATTGGGGAAGTCGTTATAAAAGGAGTCTATGATAGACCTTCTGATACTCCAGTCTGGCGTTCCAACAAGTGGTAGCGAGTTCGTAGATCAGTACGGACCTGCCCTCATCAGTGCAGCAACAACCGTACTGTTGTTCGTTCTGATGTTTGCTCTAACGTATTATCTCGGCAAAAAGGTACTCGTCAGAGCCACAGAACAATCGCTTCAATCACGTGGACTGAAAACGGGACTTGTCAGCCTTGCAGTCAGTGTTGTCAGTACGTTGGTCTTAGTTGCAGCGATTGCAGTGTCGGCCACCGTCGCCGGCTTCGGTGCCATTTTGACCGCCTTTGCGACACTCGCTGGTGCGTTAGCACTCGGCCTCAGCTTCGCTGCACAGGATTTGATCAGCAACTTTGTTTCTGGTGTCTTCATTATCAAAGACGAACCATTCAAAGTAGGGGACTGGATCGAGTGGGACGGAAACGAGGGAATCGTCAAAAAGATCAACCTCCGTGTGACACAGGTTGAGACGTTCGATAACGAACTCGTGACGGTTCCAAACAACCAACTCGCTACGTCCGTCGTTACGAATTCCGTTGCTAATGAGACGCTTCGTGTCTCCTGTGACTTCGGAATTAGCTACGATGACGATATCACAATCGCACGTGAAGCGATCATCGAGACGGCTTCGAGTATCGAGGGTGTTCTTGCTGATCCCGAACCTGCAGCCCCAGTCACAGAATTGGGTGATTCAGCTGTTGTGCTTACTGGTCGTGTGTGGATCGAGCCTCGCAAACACAGCGCTGCCGCAATCGAAGCTGCGTTTCGTGAAGCAGTGAAGCAGCGCTTCGATGCTGAAGGAATTGATATGCCGTACGCTCATACGACTCTCACTGGCGGTATTGAACTCGAGACGAATCGAGAAGCCAGCGTGGTCAGTTCCTCCACAGAGTAGCCGTCCCCTGGTACTGTCTTGGGGTTCGACTCGCATATTTGGGTCGAACCCTCGAAAATTGGGTTTTACCGTATATCGTAGAGAATGAGTGTCCGTTCGACTTTGAGTACGAACGGTCTCACGGACGAACGCGGACGGGCCATTAGACCAGCAGCTGAATATCGGATTCGGCCATGTGCTGTAACGCGGTGGCCGCACCGACGCCCGTCGTGACGCCGTCGTAGAAGTCCTCTTCGTCGTAGTCCATCAGTTCGATCGTCATCTGGCACGCCTGGAGGTCGACGCCGCTCTCGAGTGAGAGGTCGATGAGTTCCTCGATGGTGGCCGTGCCGTTCTCGTCGATCTTCTTTTCCATCATTCGCGTGGCCATGCGGTCCATGCCCGGAATCGCGGCGAGTGCGTTCGGAACCGGCATGTTCGGGTTGCCGACGGCACTCAGTTTGAGGGTCTTCGATTTCTCCTCGTGGAGAATGTCGAGTCCCCAAAAGGTGTGGAAGACGATGACCTCCCAGCCGAACGCGGCGGCCGTGCTCCCGAGGATCAGCGGCGGATACGCCATATCGAAACTTCCCTGGGTAGCGACGATGACCATCTTCTTCTGTCCGTCACCGCCGTCCAATGTGGCCATCGACGCCTCGAGTTCGTCGACTCGTTCGCGAAGTTCCGCTAACTCGGCGGGGTCGAGCTCTGCGCCGGTCTCGGTCTCGTCGGTCGTCGTCACCGGTTCGTCCGTACTCATGTTACGGTGCCTTCTCGACGTAATGGATGTAGAGGTCTCCGTCCTCGACCTGCTCGAGGAGTTCGACTCCGTCGGTGCCGTCGGCCCAGCCCTGCATGTCGCTCATGCTGCCCGAATCGGTCGATACGACCTCGAGAACAGCGCCGTCCTCGAGATTGTCGATCGCTTGCTTGGTTTTGACGATGGGCATCGGGCACGACTGTCCTTTCACGTCGAGCGTCTCCGTGGTATCGTATTCCGAACTCATGGATTATTTCTCTGCTCTGTATTGGAGCTACTACACAATATCGTAGCCGACCATAAAAGGATATCGCTATTGCACAGTGAGAAATATCTGTGGACGGTTGGTCACCGCCAGTCTATAAATTACGCCACCTATGGCCTTTTCTTGTACGACCTATCGATTACCGGGCCAAGGGTATTGTGCAATAGGTGGAATACCTTGCAAACTCTTAAGTGCTCACGGATGGTACTGTGTCGTGAACGACATGGACGATATGGACTTTCCAGTGCCGGACGCCGACGTCGAATCGGTGACACCAGCCGAGCTTAAAGGGCGTATCGACGCGGGTGAGGACGTAACGCTTCTCGACGCCCGAATGGAGTCGGACTACGAGGAGTGGCGCATCAACGGAGAGACGGTTTCGTCGATTAACGTCCCGTACTTCCAGTTCTTGGACGAAGAGATCGACGGCGACGTTCTTGCACAGATACCCGACGACCGCGAAGTCACGGTGCTCTGTGCGAAAGGCGGCGCCAGCGAATTCGTCGCCGGTTCGCTCAAAGAAGCGGGCTACGACGTCAACCACCTCGAGGAGGGGATGAACGGCTGGGCGCGCATCTACGAGGCCGTCGAAGTCGAGCGCTACGACGGTGCGGGGACGCTCTATCAGTACCAGCGCCCCTCTTCTGGTTGTCTCGGCTACCTCGTCGTCGACGACGGCGAAGCGGCCGTCATCGATCCGCTGCGTGCGTTTACCGATCGCTATCTCGAGGACGCCGCGGAACTGAGTTCCACGAGCCCTGTCTCGCAAGCTCGACAGGACGCCACAGAACTCGACGTCGATTTGAAGTACGCCATCGACACGCACATCCACGCGGACCACATCTCGGGCCTTCGAACCCTCGTCGAAGAGGGCGTCGAGGGCGTCGTTCCCGCGGCCGCAGTCGACCGCGGCGTCACCTACGCCGACGAGATGACCCGCGCGGAGGACGGCGACGAGTTCCAGGTCGGCGACGTCACCATCGAGACTGTCTCCACGCCCGGCCACACGTCCGGGATGACCTCGTACCTGATCGACGACTCGCTGCTCGCCACCGGCGACACGCTGTTCGTCGAAAGTGTCGCCAGACCCGACCTCGAAGACGGCGACGAGGGAGCCCAAGACGCCGCAAAACAGCTCTACGAGTCCCTGCAGGAGCGCGTACTTTCGCTCCCCGACGAGACGCTCGTCGGCGGCGCGCACGTCAGTGACTCCGCCGTCCCCGCCGAAGACGGCACGTACACGGCACCGATCGGCCAACTCGAGGAGGACATGGCCGCCCTGACGATGAACGAAGACGAGTTCGTCGAGTTGATTCTCTCGGACATGCCGCCGCGTCCGGCCAACTACGAGGAGATAATCGCAACGAACCTCGGTCAGCGAGAGACCGGCGACGAGGAGGCGTTCGAACTCGAGCTCGGCCCGAACAACTGCGCCGCCAGCCAGGAGTCGCTGGCCGGTGACTAACATCTCCTTCCACCAGTCGAATGGGAACTGAACTCTTCGTCCCCGCACTCTACGAGTCGCTGTTCCCCGCCGGGATCAGTCGCTACGCCGTCGGGGGGCTGCTCGTCGGCCTCGGCGCCGTCGTCATCTACCTCGGCACGGGCATTACGGCCGGTGCGAGCACGTTCCTCGAGTCGACGCTGTCGTACGTCTCGGATCAATCGCGCTTCCAGCGTTATCGCGCCTCGCGTGACTGGCGGATCGTCTTTACCGTTGGAATCGTCGCCGGCGCGGCCGTCTACGCACTCACGTTCCAGTCAGGGCTGGTCTCGAGTGGGCTCTACGAGTCCGGCGCGACCGGCCAGTTGCACGACGTCGGCGGGGTTACCGTCTGGCTGACCGACGTGCAGCCGTGGCGGCTGTTTCTGGGCGGGATTCTCGTCGGCATCGGCACCCGGATCGGCAAGGGCTGTACGTCGGGCCACGGCGTCTGCGGCGTCGGTTCGGCCTCGAAAACGTCCATCGTCGGCGTGATGACGTTCCTGATCGTGGCGATCGGAACGGCGCAGGTCGCGATGGCACTGGGGGTGTCGCCATAGTATGGGCCGAAATCGACACCCTCTGTTCATGCCGCTGATCTTCGTCGGCGGCTTGCTCTTCGGCTTCGGCCTCGGCTTCAGCCACATGGCTCGCCCCGAGGTCGTCCTGAACTTCCTGCAGTTCGAGGACTTCGGACTGCTGTTCGTCATGGGTGGCGCGGCGGTCGTCACCGGCATCGCCTTCGCGCTGGTGCCGCGGCTGTTCGACCGCGCCCCGTTGACGGGCGACACCTACGGTCGACGGCTGAAATCGTTCGACCGCAACGTCCTGATCGGCGGCGCGATTTTCGGCGTCGGCTGGGGACTCTCGGGAATCTGTCCCGGCGCGGCCTACGCCAGCCTCGGCGTCGGTAACGTCACGATCGTCTGGGCGCTGGCCGGGATGTTCGTCGGCGCGTACCTTCAGGGGTACTGGCGCAGTCAGCGCGCTGCGTCCGAGACAACTCCTGCGGGCGCAGATTGATTCGTTCTCAACCGCCGACCGGGATCGACGCTATCGCCGGACAACCGAACGCTTCGACCCGTCGCGTCGTCGTCTTCCGCTGAACCCGTCGTCGCTCGAGACGGTTTCTGTCGGCGACCGGTGCCCTGTAGCTTGACGGCCGTGCTCGACGAGGAGGCTAGTACGATGAACTTCGACGAGTTCACCGGCGAAATACAGCACCGACTCGAACTGCCGGACACCGGGCGAACCGTCCGCGCGATCCGTGCGACGCTCATGACGCTCGGCGAGCGGATTCCCGATGGCGCGGCCCGGGACCTCGCGGCGTCGTTGCCGATCGAAATCAAGTGGTACATGACCGGTGCGGTCGAAGAACACGGGCAGCGATTCGACTGGCAGGAGTTCCTCTCGAGGGTGAGCGACCGGGAGGGCGATCGAACTGACAGATCGGAAGCCGCCTACCACTCGCGGGTTATCGTCGACCTCGTCGCGGCGCAGGTGCCGCCGTCGGATTTCGAACAACTCCGAAATCAACTCCCCGAGAGCGGCGACGACGAGAACTGGGGGAAACTGTTCGAAGTGGTCGACAGCGGCGGCTGGGGCGACGCACAGGAGGCACAGACCGGCGGCGGACCACAGCCGGTGGCCGGGCCGGGGGCGGACTCCGAATCGGCTGGTGCGGACGACGAAACCGAGGAGTAAGGCTCGATCCACCGCTGTCGGCTGTCGGCTGTATTCCTACCGACTGCCCGTTTCGCCCCACGATACGCGCGACGTTCCCGAGTACACCGTTTTTGCACGCTGTGTTCGAATTCGTCTCACGTGGCTCGTCCACCGATCGATTACACGGCCAGGCGGACGCGATGAAGGGCTACTATCTACGCTATTTGTCGGTTCTCGTTCGACTCCCCCGGTCGCGGTGGTCGGCCGCGAGAGATCGACGGTCCTCGCCAGCCTGTTCCGCCTGCATCTGACGCGCTTCGACGGCTGAGCGACGCGTTCGGCGCACACACGAAACAACTCTTATAGCCGCCGTTCGAACTACGCGTATGGGATTTCACACGTTCCCCGTCGAGCGCGCCGACAAACTCGAGGACCCGTCTCGCTACCGCTTTTGCTCGCGTGAGGAACTGATCGAGATGCTCGGCCTCGAGGCCGGGAGCAACGCCGACGCCGACGCCGTCGTCGCCGACCTGGGATCGGGAACGGGCTTTTACTCGCGGGACGTCGCTCCGTTCGTCGACGCGCTCTACGCCGTCGACATTCAAGCGGAGATGCACGAGCGCCACCGCGAGGAGGGCGTCCCAGAAACCGTCGAATTAGTCACGGCGGGCGTCGACTCGCTGCCCTTCGACGACGGCGAACTGGACGGGGCCTTCTCCACGATGACCCACCACGAGTACGCCACGGACGAGACGATGGCCGAACTCGCTCGCGTGATCCGCGTGGGCGGCCGACTCGTCACCGTCGATTGGTCCGCGACGGGAACGGGTGACGACGGCCCGTCGATGGACGAACGCTTCGGTCCGGACGACGTCTCGAGTCAACTCGAGGGGGCCGGATTCAGCGTCGAACGCGTCCACGACCGTCCGGAGACGTTCGCCATCGTCGCGAAACGATAATCGTTTCGCGGTTAGGTCGGCGATGCCAGTGTCGAGTTCGACGTTCTGGTCGTCGGTTTCGGATCCGTACTGAGACGACGCGAGCGCGGCCGCCCGCCACCGAGAATTTTATATTATTGTGGATATAGTACACTATCATGGAGTCAACGACGCCGGATCCACCGGTCGATAGCATCGGAATCGTTCTCGAGACGGCAGATGCCGAACGAGCCTGGAACGCGCTCCGCCTCGGACTTACGGCGCTCGAGGACGGCCACGAGGTTTCGGTGTTCCTCCTCGGGGAGGGTGTCGAAGCCGAGGAGATCACCGACGAGCGCTTCGACGTTCGCGACCGGATGGAAGCGTTCGTCGATGCGGGTGGCGACCTGCAGGCGTGTGGAACGTGTCTGGAAATTCGCAACAGCGAGGAGAGCGAGTACTGTCCGATGTCGACGATGGCGGACCTCCTCGAGATCGTCACGTCGACCGATCGCGTCCTGACGATCGGGTAGTCGAAGGAACCAACCCGGTACTCCGTCGTAATCGAACACTCGAAAAACCTCGACGTTACGCCGGGGGAACCAGCATCACGTTTCCGTTCGCTCGAGCGACGAGATCCTCCGAAACGCTGCCGAGCAAGAGCCGGCGAAGTCGACTGTGGCCCCGTGAGCCGACGAGGATCGTCGTCGGATCGACGGCGTCTTCGACGGCGAGAATTTCGTCGGCCGGATCGCCCTGTCGAACCTCGTTTCGCGTCTCGATGTCCCACTCCTCGAGTTTCGCCGCGAGCTCGGACAGTCGGGAGTCGGAGCCGTCGTCCGCCGTCGGCTCCGGGTCCTTCGGCGTCTCGACGTGAACGAGCGTCGCTTCCTGTGTCGCGTGACGCAGGTACGAGAACGTCTCGAACGCTTCTCGGGCGTTTTCGGAGAAATCGGTCGCATAAAGGATTCGCTGGAAGAGGTGCTGTCTGAGGACGGACGGCTCGTCGGCCTCGCGCTCGATTCGATTGACGATCAGGGGCGTCTCCGTCGTCCGCGCGAGATTTCGGGCCGTCGACCCGATGACCCGGTTCTCGAGTGGACTCTTTCCTCGCGAGCCGACGACTGTGAGGCTGGCACCGATCGTCTCGGCGATGCCCCGGATCCGTCTGTGTGGCGTTCCACGGACGACGTGTACCTCGACGTTGAAGCCGGCGGTTTCGATGACGCGCTCGTACTTCCGGATCGACTTCCGGCGTCGCTTTTCGAAGTCGATGCCCGGCATTCCGGCGTGGACGTTCGACGGAACGACCGTCACCAGATGGATCTCCTCGATCCCGATTCGGCCGAGACACTCGAGGCAGGTCTCGTTCTCGATGGTCGCCTCGCTGGCAGCCGAGAGGTCAGTGGCGAGTACCGCTTTCATACCGTTCGTAGGGATCCGCGGTATAATATTGTTTGGGGAGCCCAATATCGATCAGTCTCTGATTCCTGCGGAATGATTGGACGTAATAGTACTTGGCCCGCGGCGTTCGTTTGAATACCCGTCCAATGCCTGCGTACAGCCCTATTCGGAGGGTGTTTGTTCTCGACATATGTACGTCCGTATTTTTGCCACCGGTTGCTGACGGATTTATCCCGCGTGCACCACGTCGAACGTGCACGAATCGTCCCGACGTTCGCAGCGCTATATCTCCATAACGTACGCAGATATTCTCGTTGGATAGCAGTGGCATATCCTGCAGTAATATTGTGTGGCAATCCCAAAAGCGTTATACGATCACTCCGGGTAGTAAGAACCGAGTAGCATTCCATGATCCGCACACTATCGAACGCGAACGGAGGGCGAGACACGTGATCGAAGCCGGCGCGCTCCCAGCACCCGTCCAGGCAACGCTCCTCGTGGGAATCATCCTCGTTCAGGCGGTTACCCTCTACGCCGGCTACGGGGCCCTCGAGCGAGTTGCAACGCCGCTGATCGACACGATCACCAACGCACGATAGATGGAGTTCCTGGGACTCAGTGTCGCGCTGATAGTGTTGTTCGTGAGTTTCGGCTTCATGGTCGGGGTTCTCTTCGGCTTCTTCGGGATGGGCGGGTCCTTCCTGATCACGCCGACGCTGTTGCTCCTCGATTACCCCGCCTCGGTCGCGATCGGCAGCGGATTGGCGTTTTACTTCGGCACCTCCGTGATCGCCGTGTTGAAACACTACGACGTCGGCCAAGTCGACTACAAACTCGGGGCGGTCTTGTTCGTCGTCCTCTCGATCGGGATCGAACTCGGGAGTCGACTCGTCTTCGGGTTAGAGGCGATCGGAATTGCTAACCTCGTCACCGGAATCGCGTACGTCGTCCTGCTGGCGGGAATCGGCGCGCTGTTTTTGCGCCGCGCCGCCAGACTCGACGACGATGACGAGGATACCGACGAGAACGACGCAAGCGACGACGAGATCCCGGCAATCGGCCAGCAAATCCAGTCGTACGACGTGCCGCCGATGCTCTCTCTCACCTCCGGGGGTCGGGCCTCCGTGTGGACGATCACGGGCGCCGGCGGCAGCGTCGGCCTCGTCTCCGGGCTCATCGGCGTCGGCGGCGGCTTCATCCGTATGCCGGCGATCTACTACCTGATCGGGACGCCACTGACGGCCGCCGTCGGGACCAGCCTGTTCGCCGGGCTGTTCTCTGGCGCCTTCGGGACGTTCACGTACGGGATGTCGGGCGGTGTCGACCTGACGGTCGTCTCGCTGTTGTTGGTCGGCAGCGCCCTCGGTGCCCGAATCGGCTCGGCAGCAACGACGATGGTCGACGAGGACGACGTGATCGTTTACTTCGGGCTCATGATGGTACTCGCCAGCGTCGGAATCGCCCTCAGCGAACTCGCGAACTGGCTCGGGACGGACGCCCTCGACCTCGTGAGCGTCCTCTTGCTCGTCGGCTCGTCGTTCGTCGTCGCATCGATGATCCTCTACAAGGTCGTTCAGTCGACCGGATCGACCGACCCGAGCGCGCAGGTGAATCCTGACGGCGGTGACTAACGCCGTCGACGAACCGCACGTTTTGAGTCGGGTCCGGGTACTCACCGACGAACGCTCGCGTCGACCCGCCATTGGCGCTCGAGTAACAGCGGATCGCCTCTCGAGGGGGGTTGGGACGCGGCGTTTTGCACAGTTCGATGGCTACGGAACTGGCGGCAGCTCACGACTCTTCTCACCCCGACTAGACGCTTCGAATCCCCTTCTGCGGCCATTTTCGAGTCAGACGCAAGCGGAGGGGAAGAAAGCTCGCCGTCGTCGATACCTATAGTGTACAATATTGTGGAAACTATACAAACTATTAAGCCACTACGGTTCCAACGCCAAACCACGATGACCGAACACGTCTCCAAGACGAGCGCAGCACAGCCGTCCGCTCCGCGTCAGTACGTGAACAAACTCCTGGGAGCGTTCCTCGCTATCGCGGTGGTTGGCTGGGGAGCCAGCATCTTTCTCACGGCGGTGCACTTCTGGGCACTCCCGCTCCCGTCCGAGATCACGCCCGAGGGAAGCATGGCCGTCATCACGAGCACGTGGGCCTACGTCGGCCCCATCCCGCTGGCGTTGCTCGGAGCCGGCTACTACGCGACGATGATCGTCCTCGGCGGCCTCTGGCTCGAGACGAAACACGACCTGCTCGAGCGCGGAATCTTCCTGCTCACGGTCGGTGGACTCGCCGCGTCGGCGTACTTCGTCTACCTCCAACTCGGCGTGATCGGAGCGATCTGTCCGTTCTGTATGATCTCCGCGGCCGCGACGACGAGCCTGTTCGCGATCGAAGTGATCGTGAAGTACGCAGGCGGCGGGAGTATCGCGCCAGCCGTCTCGAGTACGCGTATCTGGCCGCCGCTGATGGGCGCGACGATCGCCGTGACGGTCGCGGCGATGTACGGCATCACGCTCGCACCGATTCCGGGCGTCTAAGCGGCCACTTCGCTTCGGCGTGGATGCGTTTCTCGCGTCTCGAATTCGACCGCTTTCACTCGTTGGTTAGAGTCAAACCACGTCAGAAAGGCGCTGAGGCGGCGGCGCATCGAAATTGCGCAATATTCACATAATCCTTATACCCCTGCGCCTCCTGACTACTCACATGGCGAATTCGATGGCAGCACAACTCCAGCAAGATATGGAGTGCGAAGGATTGCTGGAGTGTATTCACGGCCTCAAACAACTCGACAAAGATTGCTTTCGCGCGATGGTCGAAAGCGAAGAGCCGTTGACGATCGACGAGGTCGCAGAACGCGTCGACCGCGAGCGCTCGACGGCCTATCGCTCGATCCAACGACTGCTCCAGAGCGGGTTCATCCAGAAAGAGCAGATCAACTACGATCAGGGCGGGTACTACCACGTCTACCACCCGACCGACCCGTCACAGATCGCAGACGACATGCAGCGGATGTTGAACGACTGGTACGCGAAGATGGGCCAACTCATCCACGAGTTCGAGGACAAGTACGAACAGACCGATGCCGACGTTCCCGCACAGGGCTAACGTCCACTTTTTCACGCTGTACTTGCGCTCTCACCGATCGCCGATATGGCACACTGGCCGCCGCGACCTGTCCTCGACACTGACCGTCCGAAATCACTATCTGATCCGGACTGTGTTGGTACTGTATGAGTTCGGACGCGGCGTCACGGCGGTCGTTGCTCGGTCTCGCCGGCGTTGCGAGTCTTTGCTGTCTCGCACCAGGTACAGCCGCCGTTTCCGGCGGCGTCGCTGCCAGTGGCCTCGGTGCCGGCCTCGGGCAGGTCGCCGTGACCGTCCTCACGCTCGGCGTCATCGGTTCCGTCCTCAGGTGGCGACGCAACTGCTCGAGGTGTGAGGCGTAGCCGAACGAACCCAGACCTGCTTGTACGACCTGATCGCGGTCACTTTGTGACAAATCGCTTGAAATTTCTAATTGCCTTCTCACTCCCTCCAGCGATGAGGATATCGTTGTCGCTGACAACGAAACCTGCACTCAGATCGGTTTTCAACTCATCATCTCTCTCGACAGCGATCACTGTACACCCGGTTTGTCTGCGAAGATCGACATCGCTGAGACTTTCTCCGACGAGAGACGGTGCTTTCGAGCGAATGAACTCGAAACGCACCTGTGGGGTAACGATTTCGACTTTGTCGATCAGGTACGATGCGAGTATCTCGCCAGTAATCGTCGGAAGTGATAAGACGTAGTCTGCACCAGCGTTGTACAATTTCCAGACAGTGTCTGGATCGTCTGCTCGAGCGATAATTTCGATATCGGGAGCCAACTCCCGGATGACTAGTGTCGAGTAAATTGTCGTCGTGTCATCGTCCAAGGAAAGCACGATGGTCTCTGCGTCCTCGATGTCCACCTTCTCGTACGTTTCGGGGTTAGTAGCATCTCCGACCACATCGACCGCATCCCGATCTTCACGGTCGATTATACTCGCTGAAATACCTGATTCCTCGAGCGTCTCAGCGACGGACCAGCCGACAGTGCCGTACCCGCAGATAATGACGTGAGAGGGGTGGTGATGCGTCGGAATTGATCGGGCAGTTAGACTATCGAAATCGCTGTGTTCGCCGGCGACGAGAAGAATTGTATTCTCTTCGAGAACCGTGTCCGGGTTTGGCGAGATGACGAACTTCCCGCCGAGCCATACCCCGATGATCGTGAGGTCGGTTTGGCCAAAGATATTCGCCTCTCTGATCGTTTGCCCCGCCAGATCGCTCCCCTCTTCGACTAATAGCTCTGTGATCTCGTAGTCATTTTCGACGTGAATGACGTTCCGAAGTTTCTCAGCAAAAGAGGTCGTCGCCCGTCTACCGAAGGCATCCCCAAGTTGTTGTCGAGCCAGCACAACCTCGTCTGCGCCTGAATACTCGTGATACGATGCCGTCTTGTAGTCCCGGACGACGCTGATAATTCGTAACTCTGGATTGACCCGAAGTGCCGAGAGGATAACTGTCGGATTGGCCTCGTCGTTGACGTCCGCGACGAGCGCACGAGCGTCAGTTGCATTGGCGGCACGGAGGGTTTCGATCTGTTCTGGGTCCCCGTGAATCGCCTCGATACCGCTCTCTGCAAGTTCCGTGATCAGGTCCGGATCCTGTTCGATGAAGACACACGGTATCCCGACTTCGTCGAGTTCTTTTCTCAGCACATCATCTCGTGCCGAATGACCACAGATGATGACGTGATCGGTCAACTCGCTTGTCGTCGGTGGCTCTGTTTGGAGTCCTTGTCGGAGAAGTGGGATAGCGAACAAAGGGAGGCCCAAGAAAACGAGCAGGACACCCGTGAGATTCATTCCGATAACCAGGAAGTTCAATACAGTGCTTTCCCACGGTGCGTGGCCGCCGAATCCGGCCGTGGTTAGCGATTCGATGACAACCTGAACCGACTTATATATTGGAACCTCCTGTCCTTCAAACGTCAGCATTGCCCACCGATAAATGACAGAATACGTAAGTACAATGGCGGCGACAGCAGTAAGTGCCAATCCAATACGCCGTCTCCAATCTTCCATACGAACTCACTCTCGAACGCTTCAATAGAACTTCTGAATAAGTATGGCCGACCGACCGCTGTAAATTACTCCACTTAGACACCGTAATGACAGATGCATCTCCATTCGAGGACGTATCTCTCCACCGTATTCGTCCAAACTCCTCGGAAGACACTGCCCCTCTCCGATCGATCTTGTATTGCACAATATGCACAAAACCTTTAAACACTGTCGGCACCTACACCATCGTGATGGCAACTGAGACACAAAACGGCTCATCCGGCGCATCGCTCGAGGAACCACTTCACATCGAGAGCGAAGCCCACCTCGAGGACGTCGTGGACGACCATAACGTCGTCCTCGTGGACTTCTTCGCGACGTGGTGTGGCCCGTGTCAGATGCTCGAGCCCGTCCTCGAGACGCTGGCGGCAGAGACCGACGCCGTGATCGCGAAGGTCGACGTCGACGAACACCAGCAACTCGCGGGTGCCTACGGCGTTCGCGGCGTGCCGACGCTCGCGCTCTTCGCGGACGGCGAGCAGGTCGAACAGCAAACCGGCGCGCTGCCGGAGGACCACCTTCGCGACCTAATCGAACGCCACACCGAATAATGGGAGCAACCCACACCGAGGGCGTCTACCACGTCGTCATCGTCGGCTCCGGTGTCGCCGGCCTCTCGGCAGCCGTTTACGCCGCCCGGGCGGACCTCGAGCCGCTCGTGCTCGAGGGTCCGGAGCCCGGCGGACAGCTCACGCTGACGACGGAGGTCGAGAACTACCTCGGCTTCCCCGACGGCGTCGGCGGAATGGAACTCGTCCAGCGAGGGAAAGAGCAAGCCGAGCGCTTCGGCGCGACGTTTCGCCACGGCGTCGTCGAACGCGCCTCGCTCGAGGAGTCGCCGTTCGCCCTCGAGTTGTCTTCGGGTGACGTCCTCGAGACTCGCGCGCTCGTCGTCGCGTCCGGCGCGAGCGCCCGCTGGGTCGGCGCGACGAACGAAGACGAGATGATGGGCTACGGGCTCTCGACGTGTGCGACCTGTGACGGCGCGTTCCACCGCGGCGACGACGTGCTCGTCATCGGCGGGGGCGACAGCGCGATGGAAGAGGCGCTGTTTCTCGCGAAATTCGCCGACAGCGTCACGGTCGTCCACCGCCGCGACGAGCTCCGGGCCTCGGATATCATGGCTCGTCGCGCACGCGAGAACGAGTCGATCGAGTTCCGCTGGAACGCCGAACTCAGCGAAATCCACGGCTCGCAGGAAACGGGCGTCACCGGTGGGACGCTCGTCACCCACCCGGCGGGTCATCCGAGAGCGCGACTCGAGGACGGGAAGTCCGTCGAAACCGAACGCGTCGATGTCGGCGGCATCTTCTACGGCGTCGGCCACGTCCCGAACACCGAGTTCCTGGCGGAAACGTCGGTCGAGCGAGACGAAACTGGCTATCTGCGGACGGAGCCCGGAATGGCGACGGAAACCGCCGTCCCCGGCGTTTTCGGCGCGGGCGACGTGATGGATCCCGACTATCGACAGGCGATCACGGCCGCCGGAACCGGGAGCATGGCCGCACTCGACGCCGAATCGTGGCTCGAGGAGCGAGCGCTCGAGGAGGAGTCGACTCCCGCCGCGGCGCTCGAAGCGAGCCAGTAACCGACGGTCGGCTCAGTATCCAGAACGCGCCGCCACCGCTCCAAAAACACGCTTGTACAAAAGGTACAATTCTCCGCCTGCCGACCGCTGGTCACCGAATGAATCCTCTCGCGCTCGAGTTCACGGCGAGGGCTGTTCGCCCTCGAGGTTCTCGGTGAACGTCTCGCGAACTTTCTCGACCTTCGGTGCCGCGTGCATCGTACAGTAGGCATCCTGTGGATTCTTCTCGAAGTAGTTTTGGTGTGCTTCTTCGGCTTCGTAGAACGTCTCGAGTGGCTCGATTTCCGTCTCGATACCCTCGTAGAGCCCCTCACTCTCGAGTTCCGCGGCGAAGGCCTCGGCGGTCTCGAGTTGCTCGTCGCTGTGGGCGTAGATCGCCGAGCGATACTGGGTGCCCACGTCTGGCCCTTGTCGGTTCAACTGGGTCGGGTCGTGGACCGTGAAGAACACCTCGAGGAGTTTCTCGTAGCTGATCTCGTCGGGATCGTACTCGAGTTGGACGACCTCCGCGTGGCCGGTTTGGCCGGCACAGACCTCGCGATAGGTCGGATCGTCGGTGTGGCCACCGGCGTACCCGGAGGTGACCGACTCGACGCCCGCGAGTTCTTCGAACGCCGCTTCGATACACCAGAAACAGCCGCCGCCGAACGTCGCTCGTTCCATAGTCTCCCTAGACCGTCCCCGAGGAAAGGTGTGACGGGTTAGCCGGCCGTCGCGTTTCGATTCGGCCGACGCGAGAAACTCCGAGGCTGAACGCGTCCGCGTGTCCGTCTGAACCAGCGCATGCAGGGGACGCGTACATATCGCTCACCGGTGGGAGACATTGCGTACTCGAGCGGTGTGGCCCAGCGAGAGGGACGAGACGCACCGACGGTCTCTTCGACAAACGAGGCTCGTCGCAGCTCTAGTTTCAGCTCCCGTACCTACCGCGCCAACCGGAGCCCGTCGACCGACGCGAAGAGAATCTCACCCGGTGTTCGTCCGCTCGAGCCACTCGGACACAGCAACTCACTATGAGCACCATACCACGTCGTAAACTCCTCTACGGACTCTCGGCTTTGACAGGAATCGGGTCGCTCTCTTTCGCGGCGAGAGTGGGCATCCCGTCGATATCGGATTCGGAGTCGAGTTCGGATTCGAGTTCCGGGGCTCGAGGAGGCGAATTCGATCCGGCTGTCGACGGCTTCGGCTTCGACAACTTTTCGACGCCGTCCGAGCCACCGGAGCCGAGTGCGCTGCTCTCTGCTCGCGACGTTCGAGAGTATCTGATCGCATCCGAGAGTTCCGTCGTCCAACCGGTTGAAGCGAACGCCGGGTTCGATCGATCGATCGGAGCGATCGCTGACGAACTCCACGCGAATGCCAACCGGTTATTCGGGATACGAGGGTTTTGCTTCGGGATCGCGATGGCGTCGCAGTGGTACTTCGAAGCGCCATCGGCAGTCCCCCTCGAGCACGACTCGGTCAGCGAGATCACCGACGTCGACGAACCACTCGAGGAGTCCAGTTCGCCCGTCCGGGAGGACATCGAACGCTTTCACCGGAGCCAGTTCCTGTACCCCGAAACGTGGGCCGAACGGTGGGTGCTGCTTCGACCGGAGTTCATCGACTACCAGCAACAGGCGAGCGAGATTCGTTCGGCGATCGACACGATCGGATCAGCGGGGGTAACGATCAGCGGAAGTGACGTCCTCGACGGTCATTACCTGCTCCTCTACGACTACGACGCGGACGACGACAGCATTACGTTCACCGCGTACGATCCGAACGACGACGCCGACGAGCACGCCGAGTTAGACGAGCCACACACGATCGGTATCGATACGACCCGTGGAGAACCGCTCATGGGCACGTACGAGGGGGAGTACGACCGATTTCTCTTCACTGACACAGATCGCTCCGTTCGCCAGAACGTCGAGTCGACGTAGACGCAGTCTCACCGAGCGATTTCTCGACGGTCAGAGCGTCTTGTTGGACACGTGGCTCGAAATCCACTCGTCAACTTGCGCTGTGGTTTCCTCAACCGTCGCGTCGGTCGTCTCGATGACCGTGAAGTCCTCGTCGTCTGCGGTATTTTTGAACCATTGATTGAACTCTACTTGGGCGTCGATGTCGGATTGGTCCATCGCAAACTCACCGGGATGGCGTCCCGAGGGACGAGCCCTTAGTCGCCGTTCTTGCTCGTCCTCGTCACAGACGAGAACGAGATAGTGAATCTCCGAGAAGCACTCGTGTTGTGGGTGTGCTTCGATACTCGCGGGAACGCCGAGCCCCGCTCCGAACAGAACCGGCGGGCGTTTCGATTGGGCAATATCCCGACAGAGGCGAAGCCACGTCTGAACGTACCAATCGATTTCGTCCCAGAACTCATCGCGCCACACGACATCCGAATCGAGGAGCACGGCATCGTCACGCGTTCCGCGAAGCTCGTGGAGTACCGCTGATTTCCCGGTCCCACCTGCTCCACTAACGATGAGCAGCGGCTCTTGGCGGATCGATTGTTCGTGTCCACACTCCGGACAGACGACTACGGACTCCCCTGAATCGACCGCCATATCGAGGTGAACCACTCCACAACCGGGGCATTCATCGAACATACCGACAGATTTCTACTCTGGCACCATGACCTTTATCTACCGACTGAGAACTCACCATCCGTACATTTCTAGATTCGCTGATCGAGTCGATTAGATCCCGCAATGAGATAGACTGGCCGAGGCGTTTCCTCGAATCCGAGACTGTACCACTCCCTCCTGTCCACTACGGCGTCAGAAGATGTCGGAAGTGGGGACCGACATCTGATTCCCCTGACGGGGGTGATCGGTGGATGTGCCAAGACCGTGGTGCGATGTCTCGACAGGCGGGCGGGTTCGTGATGTCTCAGAATCACTACCGGCAACGACAGTGAGGTCTGCCCGCCGGCTACCTCCTTCGACCATCGAAGATTAAGCTTACTGGCCGCCCAGACACGAGAGACTTGATAAAACGGTGTCTCGGAAGATTCGAAGTCGTCAGGTCAGGGCTCGGTGAACTCGGAGTGAGTGGCGTGTATCGAACCGACCAGCGGTTCGGTGCCTGAACGTCCTTCACTCGAGCACGAGCGTACGTTGCTCGAGTCAGTCGTCGATTTCGTCGACCGTCCAGCACAGCAACGCCCCGTCGTCGATCCGCTCGACGCGCTCGAGCGCGAGCGACGGAAAGTCTTCGACGAACCCCGCGCCGTCGGCCAGCGTCGGCGCGTCACGGCCGCCGATGACGGTTCCACCGACGTACATTCGGAGTTCGTCGACCAGTCCGCACTCGAACAGCGAGAAGATGAGTTCGCCACCGCCCTCGACCATGATTCGCTCGAGGCCCTCCTCCTGTAGCCCGGCGAACGCCCGGAGGAGGTCGACTCGGTCGTCGCCGGCGCTCACGAGGTTCGCATGGTCCGTGAGATTCGCGCGTCGGTCCACGGGGGCGTCGTCGCTCACGCAGACGTACGTCGGAGCCGCGTCGTCGAGAATCGCGGCGTCTACTGGCGTCCGTCCGCTCGAGTCGACCACGATCCGGGCGGGCTGTTCGGGTCGGCCGTTTTTTGCCCGTCGCTCGCACAGGGCTTCGTCCTTGACTGTCAGGTGTGGATCGTCGGCGAGAACAGTTCCGACGCCGACCACAATAGCGTCGCTTTCGGCTCTGAGTCGGTCCATGCGGGCGAAATCGCTCTCGCCGCTGATCGCGACCTGCTCGCGCTTCCGCGAAGAGAGTTTGCCGTCCGCGCTCGTGGCGGCGTTGACGACGACGTGCATACGTCGTGCTGTGGTAGCGGGCCGTAAAGAAGCTATTGCGGTCGCGAGAACGCGGCGGCCAGTCGTCTGCTGTCGACAACGACCTATGAGAATCGGCTCGATTAGGCCACTTCGACGTCACCGACCATCGTCCCCTCGTGGGGCTCACAGACGTACTGTGTCATCTCGTCGGTCACTTCGTCGATCTCGAGGGTCTGCGTTTCTCCTTCGTCGCCCATCAGGTCGGTCTCGTAGCCGTCGACGACTTCGTCGTCATCGTCTCGAATCTCGATGTTGTGGTCGACGCCGTCGATGTTCTCCCACGTAATCTCGTAGGACTCTCCTTCTTCGAGGGTGAGCGTCGGGTTCTCTTCGTCGGCGATTTCGTCCGGTGCGACGCCGGTCCAGGCTTCCGTTTCGCCGTCGAGTTCGATCTCGCCCGGCTCGATCGGTTCGCCGTTTCCGTTCTCGTCGTTACCGTTCTCGTCGTTACCGTTCGCCGGTTCGTCTTCGCCGTTCCCGTTGTCGTTACATCCAGCCAGCGCCGCCGGAAGGACGGCGACTGCGCTCAGTTTGAGCATTCGCCGTCGGGTTGGTGACTCGTCTGGTGACATGCTGTATACACGTTATCCGCGCCATTTCCATAACCTGCTGCCTGGCACTCTCAGGGCTGCAAATTCCGGCATTTCGCTGTTTCAGATGGTGTCTCGTGTTGTGTAATACCACGATCTCGAGGAAGCGACCGCGTTCGGGCACTCGATTCGCTCACCCGCTCGCTCCGTTGCGCGAACGCTTTTTAATCCCCCACCCGAAAAGCCACTGATGGAACTCGACAAGCATGCTGAGGATCTCGCCTCCGACCTCGGTGTTGACAAAGAGGAGGTCACCGCAGACTTGCAGAATTTGGTGGAGTACAGCGTTCCCATCGACGAAGCCAAACAGAGCCTTCGACGCAAGTACGGCGACGGCTCGAGCGGTGGTGGCGGCGCTCCCTCGAGCAAGGACCTCGGCGACGTCACGCCCGAGGACGGGAACGTCACCGTCACGGGCGTCGTGTTGACGGCCGGAAAACGCTCGATTCGTTACCAGGGCGACGATCACGTGATCGTCGAGGGGCGCCTCGCCGACGAGACCGGCGCGATCGATTACACCGCCTGGGAGGACTTCGGTCTCTCGCCGGGCGATACGATCACGGCGGGGAATGCGGGCGTCCGCGAGTGGGACGGCGAACCCGAACTCAACCTCGGCGAGAGCACGTCCTTGTCCTTCGAGGAGGAATCGCTCGATATCCCGTACGAATCCGGCGGCGAATCCCAACTCGCCGACCTCCACACCGGCGACCGTGCCGTCACCGTCGACGTCACCGTCACGGACTGTGAACGCCGGACGATCGACGGCCGCGACGGCGAGACCGAAATTTTGAGCGGCGTCGTCGGCGACGAGAGCGGCCGACTACCGTTTACGAACTGGGATCCGGTGCCCGAAATCGAAGACGGCGGGACGGTCCGCATCGAGAACGCCTACGTCCAGGAGTTCCGCGGCGTCCCCGAAGTCAACGTCTCGGAGTTCTCGAGCGTCACGCCACTCGAGGCCGAGATCGACGTCGGTGCCGACGCGACGACGATGAACGTCGGCGACGCCGTCCGAACGGGTGGCATCTACGACGTCGAACTCAGCGGCAACGTGATCGCCGTTCGCGACGGCTCCGGGCTCATCCAGCGCTGTCCCGAGTGCTATCGCGTGGTCCAGAAGGGCCAGTGTCGAACCCACGGCGACGTCGACGGGATCGACGACATGCGCGTCAAGGCGATCCTCGACGACGGCACCGGCGCCGTCACCGTCGTCCTCGACGACGATCTGACCGAACAGGTCTACGACGGCACGCTCGAGGACGCCCTCGAACAGGCCCGTGAAGCGATGGACCAGGAGGTCGTCGCCGACACGATTCGCGATCGAATCGTCGGCCTCGAGTACCGCGTGCGCGGCCACCTCTCGGTCGACGAGTACGGCTCGAATCTCGACGCCGAGTCCTTCGAGGAGCGAAGTGACGACCCGACGGCCCGTGCACGGGCCTTCCTCGAGGAGGTGGACGCATGAGCGCCAACGGTGACGACGGCGAGGACATTCCCGGGCGAGAGATCGCCTACCGGCTGTTCGCGAAAGAGTACGACGACGCGTCGTTCTCCTACGCCGAGAGCGACGAGGAACGCGCGCCGAACTACGTCATCTCCCCGACGGGAGCGCGACTCAACCGCATCTTCGCGGTCGGCACGCTGACGGAAGTCACGTCGGTCAACGACGAGATGGTTCGCGCCCGCATCGTCGATCCGACCGGCGCCTTCGTCGTCTACGCCGGCCAGTACCAACCCGACGAACTCGCCACCCTCGAGCAACTCGAGGCCCCCGAATTCGTCGCGGTGACGGGCAAGGCTCGCACCTTCCAGCCCGACGATTCGGATCAGGTCTACACCTCGGTTCGCCCGGAGAGCATCGCGACGGTCGACGCCGACACCCGCGACCGGTGGGTCGTCAGCGCGGCCGAACAGACGCTCGAACGTATCGGCACGTACGCCGCCGCAGCCGACGTGGCTGCCCACGGCGACGATCTGAGCGACGCGCTCGCGGCCGTCGATACCGACGCTGGCCTCGCCGCAGGTATCCCGCTCGCACAGGACCACTACGGAACGACGCCCGCCTACCTCGCAGATCTTCGCGAGTGCGCCCTCGAGGCCGTCGAAGTCGTCGCGGACGAGCGCGATCAGGTCGGCACGCACGATTTACAGCCCAGCGATTCGAGCCCCGAGACCGACGCGACGTTCTCCTCGCTCGCCTCCTTCTCGAGCGTCGACCTCGAGCACCTCGAATCGCTCGCGGGCACCGACGCTGCCGATGGAACGCAACACGAAACGGCGGAGAGTGAACTCGAGGCCGATTCCGAGCCCGACGCCGAGGTGGCCGTCGCCGGCGAGAGCGAGTCGATCGATTCCGGATCGGCCGCCGGCACGGCAACCGCGACGGATCGGGAGGCTGCATCCGAAGCCGAATCCGACGCAGCCGATCCGGTCGAGGAGACGCCGATCGAAACGGACGCCGAGACGACCGACGATTCGACCGAGGGCGACGACACCGTCACGGCCGACTCGAGCGACCTGTCCTCGGAATCCGAACCCACCGATGCCGAGCCAGCGAGCGGAGGTGCTGACGCTGCGGCGGATGCGGACGACGACCTCGGCGATTTCGACGCCGGTGACTCCGGAATGTACGAGATGGACGACGACGAGCGCGAACAACTCGAGGAGGAATTCGGTACCGAGTTCACGACCGGCGGCGAGGTCGACGATCCCGGCGAGGCGGATATCGACGTTCCAGAACCCGAGGACGACGGGGCTGACGACGCGTCCAGTGAATCTGCTGCAGAGAGCGTCGACGCGTCGACTGACGACGATGACGACATCGGCGAGCCACCGGAATCTGGGCTCGAGGCGGAGGCGGAACCCGAACCCGACCCAGCGGACGAACCTGACCTAGCGGACGAACTCGAGGAGGGAACCGACGCTGCTGAGACCGAAGAAGAGACAGCGACGGACGCTGCCGACGCTGACGACTCTGCGAGTGAGGACGAACCCGCTGGCGAGGACGACGACGCCGCCGACGACGTCGACTTGCAGACGGCCGTCGTCGAGACGATGGAAGAACTCGACGACGGCGACGGTGCCGACCGATCGGAACTCGTCGAAACCATCGCCGACGAAACGGGCGTCGCCGAGGGCGACGTCGAAGACGCGATTCAGGACGCGCTCATGGGCGGGCAGTGTTACGAACCGGACGACGAGACGCTCAAGGCGATCTAACCCCGTCCTCGAGCTTACTCATGTCCGACGAGTCTCGTCGATCCACTGTGGCCCGCGTCGAACCGGTTCCCGACGAACCGGTGGCGATTGCGACCGTCGGTGACGAACGCGCACTGCTCGTCGCCGACTATCACGCCGGCTACGAAGCCGGATTGCGCTCCGAACGCGGCGTTACGGTTCCGAGTCGGGCCACAGAGCGCCGCGAACGCCTTCTCACGCTCCTCGAGCGAACCGATCCCGACAGACTCGTCGCACTCGGCGATCTCATGCACTCGATCGGCGACCCTGGCGGGGCCGAACGCGGCGAACTCGAGGTCTTACTCGAGTCCGTTCCGCGGACGATTCCCGTCACGGTGGTGAAAGGGAACCACGACGGGGCGATCGAGACGTGGCTCACCGAGGACGAAGCCGAAATCGAGACGAGCGTGACGGTCGTCCCCGGTGCCGGTATCGACCTGGGCGCGGGCACCGTCGGTGTCTGTCACGGCCACACCTGGCCCACACCGGCCACACTCGAGTGCGACGTGCTCTGTCTCGGCCACGAACACCCCTGTGTCCGCCTCGAGGACGACGTGGGCGGCAGCCGCGTCGAACGCACGTGGCTTCGCGGCGAACTCGACCCCAAGCCGTTCCGACCGCGACCCGAGTACGAGGGACTCTCGTGGCTGAGCGACGGCGCGATTGATCCGCCTCGAGTCGTGGTTCTCCCGGCGTTCAACGACCTCGTCGGTGGAACGTGGATCAACGTCCCCGGCCAGTCGTTTCTCTCACCGTTCTTGCCGGCCGGCATCGCCAGTGGCGAAGCCTACTTGCTCGACGGAACGCGACTCGGGCCGTACCAGTCGGTGTAGGGTGAACGCGACGCCCGTCAGCGCTGTACCGTCTTCGACTCGATTCGATCACCCTCACGCCACTGGTAGTAGTGATAGGTCGTCCCGGCGATTTCTTTGACCGAGACGTTCGCTTGCTCTGGAACGTCCGCGGGATACTCGTCTGGATCGGGTTCGCCTTCACTCTGCTCGCCATAGTCCGCTCCTGACCCCGCTTCGGCCGACGCCACCTTCCACGCCGCGAGCTCCTCGAGATAGTCGCTGGCCGCTCGAAGCGTCTCGACGTCGCGGGACTCGAGCGCCGCCAGCCGTTCCCGGACGTCCTGCTCGAGGGCGGACGGCGGGCGTGGTCGATCGTTCGTCGTCATCTTGTCGTCAACGTTGTGTACCAGGGCCCAAACCGTCGGCGATCCGTGGGTGTGCTCGTTCGACGGAGTGACTGAAGTCGACGCCACGCTCGTACTCACAACTCGGTGACGATCACGAGTCGACGATTGTCCTGAAAATACCCTACTCAACCCGTTAATCGAATATATACACTGCCGACGTGTGGATTTATATATCCAAATCGGATCAATGGTGACAATGAGTTCACAAGAACACCGACCCGCTCCGCTCATCGATCCAATTCCAAGCGATCTCGATTCGACCCAGGCCAAACTGGTGTACCTCTATCTCGAGGCGACCGACGGCGCGACTATCGACGACCTCGGCGCGACGCTCTCGATGTCCAAACTGTCCATTCTGAGCATCCTGAACACGCTCTCGAGTGCTGGCCACGTCGACCGAGCCAACGGCGAGTACGTTATTAGCGCGTGAGTTGACTCGAAATTCGTTCTCGCAGTACTCCTCGTGGCAAACTCGAGTGCTAGGCTCGCACTGCGTCGACGACATCCTCGATCGTGAATAGCCGCAGGTCGTCTCGTTCCGTCGCCGCTTCTTCGACGGAGGGTTTGAACCCAGTTCGAGAGAAGAGTGCGTACTGTTCGACTCGCTCCTGTCCATCCGGTGGCGTCCAGCGAAGTTCCTCGGCGTGGCGTTTCAGGTTCGAAAACGCGTCGTATCCGAGGGGCGATCGTTGGAATTTGCATTCGCCGACGACGAGTGCGTCTTCCGTCGTCAGCCCGACGACGTCTATTTCGTGGTCTTTGTACCACCACTGTCCCGTCTCCGTGATCGTGTACTCCGGATAGAGCGTTCGGAGCGCGCCACAACACAGCGTTTCGAACGATCGACTGACGAAATCGGGAAGTTTCGGTTCGATCAGCGTCTCGTACGCATCGGAACCGAGTTCGTCGTACCGGTCTCCGCTCCCGTAGACGAAGTGAAACCAGAAGCGAAAGAACGGTTCACGAATTCGGTAGCGGCTTCGTTTACTTCGCGCTTTCTGCTCGGTGATCGGCACGTGGCGATCGATCAGCCGCAATCGAGCCAGTCGATCGAGGTACTTCGATAGCTGATTGTACTCGATTCCCGTCGCCCCCGCAATCTCGTTACGACTCGTGTTTCCGCCAGCAATCGCCTCGAGGATCGAAAAGTATCGAGTCGGTTCCCTCAGTTCCATCCGGAGGACGTAATCTGGTTCGTCGTGGAGTGTTCCGTGCCGGGTAAGAATCGTCCGGTAAACGTTCTCCGCGAGGGTGTTTGCCGCTGAAATCTCTTCTAGGTAGTAGGGAACCCCTCCGAAAATTCCCCACGTGAGGACCTGTTCGGCCGGGGAATACTCGTCGCCGACGAATTCCATCGCAGCGTCGAACGGTAGTTGCCGGATATCCAGTTTTAGCGAGGAGCGCCCGTACAGTGGGCTGTTTCCGAGGAGCGCCGCTTCTTCCATCATACTGATCGATGACCCGACGAGGACGATTGTCGACGACGAGTCATCGAGGTCGTGATCGAACATCGCCTGCAGGACGGACGGCAAACTCCGGTCCTGTTCGACGAGGTACGGAAATTCGTCGAGGACGACGATTGCGTCTTGCTCCGCAAGATAACCGAGGATATCCTCCCATTCCTGGCGAATCCGAGCCACGCCGGGATACGACTGCGCCGCGATGTCGACGAACTGCTCGAGTTGCAACGCGCTCGTCTTCTGTCTCGCCTGATAGACGACGGCGTCGTCGTACCCCTCGAGTGACTGTTTGAGCAGTTCGGTCTTTCCGAGTCGTCGCCGACCGAACACGATGCCAAGCTCTGCATCGTCGGACTCGTAGAGTTCGTGCAGTCGCTCGAGTTCCTCCGTTCGGTTCACGAACGCGTCCATAGACGCTCTTTGTTGTCGACCAGTATAATCCTCCCGATAACTGTACTCCAGAGTTTGATACTCTAAAGTATGATACTCCAAAGTATCTTTCGCTGGGTGAGGTAGCGAGATAGCCCTCGAGAATCAGCGACCGATCTGTTACAACGAGTGAGATACCCGAACCCCGTGAGCTACCAGTGAGCGACGACCGAGCGAAAAGCGAGCAAAATCGAAACCCTGCGGTGAGCCGGGACGCCGTTAGAACGTCTCGAGGTAGCGGTCGAGTTCCCACTCGGAGACGTCGATGAGGTAGTCTTCGAACTCCTGGGATTTGGCCTCGACGAATTTCGGACCGATGTGTTCGCCGAGTGCGTCGTAGATAACCTCGTCTTCCTCGAGGGCGTCGACTGCCTTCCCGAGGTTCGAGGGGAGCGTCTCGATGCCGTACTCTTCGCGCTTTGCCTCGTCGAACTCGTAGATGTTCTCTCGAACCGGATCCGGCGCCTCGAGTCCCTGCTCGATGCCCTCGAGTCCGGCCTGAATCATGACGGCGAGCGCGAGGTAGGGGTTACAGGACGGATCGGGCGAGCGGAGTTCGACGCGGGAGGCTGCTGGGACGCGGGCGGCCGGTTTGCGGATTAGCGCCGAGCGGTTGCGATCGGACCAGGCGACGTAGACGGGTGCCTCGTAACCGGGGACGAGTCGCTTGTAGCTGTTGACCGTCGGGTTCGCGACCGCCGTAATCGCCGGCGCGTGCTCGAGAATGCCGGCGAGGAACGAGTGAGCGGTGTCCGAGAGATCGAACTCGTCGTCCGCGTCGTGGAACGCGTTCTCGCCGTCTTCGGTCATCAGAGAGAGGTGCGTGTGCATGCCCGAACCGTTGATCTTCGGAATCGGCTTTGGCATGAACGTCGCGTGCAGGTCGTGTTGGGCGGCGATGGCCCGGACGACGGTGCGGAACGTGCCGACGTTGTCGGCCGTCGCGAGCGCGTCGTCGTACTCGAAGTTGATCTCGTACTGCCCGCGTGCGACCTCGTGGTGGCTCGCTTCGATTTCGAAGCCCATGTCCTCGAGGCCGTAGATGATGTCGCGGCGCACGTCGGCGGCGAGGTCTTTCGGTGCGAGGTCGAAGTAGCCGCCGTGGTCTGCTGTTTCGGTCGTCGCGTGGCCGTCCTCGTCCTCCTCGAACATGAAGAACTCCGGTTCGGGGGCTGCGTTGACCGTGTAGCCCATCTCGTCGGCGCGCTCGAGTGCGTTCTTGAGCACGCGTCGTGGATCTCCCTCGAACGGTTCGCCGGTCGACGTGTTGTAGACGTCACAGATCATTCTGGCGGACGATCCCCCCTCGCTCTGCCTCCACGGGAGGACGGCGAACGTGTCCGGATCCGGAACCAAACGCATGTCCGACTCCTGAATGCGAACGAAGCCTTCGATCGACGAGCCGTCGAAATAGATCCCCTCGGAGAACGCCTTCTCGGCCTGTCGAGCCGGCACCGAGACGTTCTTCACCGTCCCCAGAATGTCGGTGAACTGCAATCGAAGGAAATCGATGTCCTTCTCCTCAATTTCGTCCAGTACGGTTTCTTCCGCCGTGGTCAGACTTCCACTTGTCATCTTCTACTCGAATAGGACATCGGAATCTACTATTAAATCTCTACTGTTGTGGGCGAATATACCTAAATCAGAATAAAGATGGACATATGTCGATCAACACTCTTTGATCGGGTCAGGCGAGCTGACATCGCCCGTAAAATCTCGAGAGAAAGTGGATGTTCGTCTGGGTGATGGCGTATCGGTGTGACTGCCTCGAGAGCAAATCGTTCGTCTCGTCGACGGATCAGTACCGTTCCTCGAGTCAGTTTGCCGTCGCCGTCGTGTCACCGACGGCCACTCCGGTTGGATGCCGTTGCTCGGAGAGTCGTGAGTCCGATACCGACGGTCACTCGCCAGATGTGAAGCGTCGCCCTGAGCGCGTGGTGCCAAGTGAGCGGCGACTGGGTCGAGGACGGATCGATCGGATCGCGATCTCGTCGCGGTCGTTTCATGATCGTCGTCTCGCAGACGGGACAGACGTACTCGAGGTGGTGGGGTCGCGTCCACTGATCCCAGTCGCCGTCGATCGGACTCACGTGATCGCACCCCCAACAGAACAGGGTCGATTTTCGCGTCGCTGGTCCGCGCTCGTCGGGCGTCGGTGCGGGCCGGGTCATCGCTCGGCCGTACCGGATTGGGGTACAAATTCACCGGCGACACTTCAGTACCTTCCACAGGGGTATCCACCGAATTACACGTGAAACGAGCCGAAACGAGGCGGCGAACGACCGCTTGGCTACCCGCAGCCGTTGTCCACGAGACGCGACCGAACCGATCATCGCTTCCGAGACTCGAGCGCGCTTTCGACGGATTCACGCGAACAACTCGCGTGAACGGTCAGCGACGAGACCGGAATTCGTCGAATCCCGGTCGCTACCGATTTCATGTTCCGCGTGCGAACGCGTGTATGAACGAGACGCCAACCCCGATACACCTCGAGGACGGTGACGCGCTCGATCGATTTCTCGAGACGCACGACGTCGCCCTAATCGAGTTGTACACCAGCGGGTGCGGAAAGTGTCAGGCGATGGAACCCGTGCTGGGAAACGTCGCGCGTGAAACCGGCGTTCCGATCGGACTGGTCAATCCCGGGGACGACCTCGCCCTGCTCGAGCGATTCGCCCTCGAGTCGGTTCCGACGCTGTGTTGTTTCGAAGACGGAACGGAAGTCGGACGGATCGCCGACGGCTTCCTCTCTACTGCGGCGGTCGTCGCCTTTCTCGAGAGCAACCTTCCAGACGCCGTCGACTCTTCGTGAACGAAGCTGGCGGCTCAAATCGTGGTGTTCGTCGTGTGGGGATGCTCGGGTCCAGTTCTGCCGGAGAGTCGTTACTCGGTTGGGTCTGCGCCGTCGTCTTCGCTGTCTTCGCTATTGTCACCGTTCTCGTCCGCGTCTTCGCCCTCGTCCTCGAGTGCGAGTTCGCTCGGGTGGACCTCGCCTGCGAGGAACTGCTCGCCGAGGTCCGTGATCTCGTACATGCCGATCGCCTGGCGCTCTAACAGCCCTCGCTTCGTAAGCTCTCGACATCGATACGCCGCGTCCGGGCCGCGACAGAGCCCTTCCTGTTCGATGTGTTTGGGTGCGTAGATGTAGTTTTCTTGCATCAACTCGAGGATGTCGTCGTCGACGGGGGTGAGCCATCCCTCGTCGTCGTCCCAGTCGTCGGTGTCGTCCGGTCGGTCGCCGTCGGGTGGATTCGTGTCGTCCATACTCTCCGAGTTGCGTCGTGTCCTCACCGAACCCGAAGCAATCGTGCTACAAGATCCTGTTGGATCCGGCCACCGGGTTCTCGGACGGTCTGTCGTGATTCTGTCTCGGTGATCGCTACCCAGGTCGAGCGCACCGGTAAAACGGCACACCGATCCGTGTCACGGCCGCGATTCCGGCGGGGCGGCGTAGTCGAGGTGCACGTTCGGCGCAGTTGCGGGTGAGACGCCCGTAATCTGCTGGTCGACGAACGTGACGTCGGTGAGTTCCCCCGTGAATTCGAAGCGAATCGTCCCCTGTTCGATCGTTCCTTCGACGGTCGAACCGGAGATGATCGTGACGTTCGTGTCACCGCGTTCGTTCCGAAGGTGAATTTCACCGTCGACGGTCAACTCGAAACTCGAGGGCGTACCGTGACCGATGATCGTGAGCGTGTTCGTCGCTCGATCGGTCGCTTCTCGATCCGATCCCGTTGCGGCGATGGTTACCGTCGGTTTACCCGGCAACGGGGCGACGATATCGGTACCCGCCGTCGCGGGTTCCTCGCTCGCGTTCGATTCTCCGTCCGCAGGGGGATCCTGATTGGGTTCCATATACTGGGTTCACCCGAGCATATCTTCATAAGCCTTCTCACTGAACTAATGGTTACGGGCGTTGAAATACACGACATCGTGGTTGTCAGTGGTTCCCACGGATTGAGATGGTTCGTCGTAACTCGAGGACTCGTTCGGGTCGCTCGCTCCGACCTCGAGTCAGCGAATTCACTACAGCAGCCGGCTTCACCGTTTTATTCGACGAAAAAATACTATATATGTATGAATTTTCTCACAAACGACATTCGGGATAAACGAACACGAAACACTTATGGATGAATCAGCAAAATAATCGGTATCACTAGTCGATGAGTCTCTCTCGCTTACTATCTGATCTCTTTACCGGATCAGAGACGAGTACCGACTCGCCCGCGTCGACGCAGGATTCCAACGCGGGCGAGTCGACGCCGGGGGGCGAGACGACTATTATCTACGAGTGTCGAAACTGCGGAACGAACGTCTCGGACGAAACGACGTGTTGTCCGGCGTGTGAGAGCGACGATATCGTCCGCTACACGATCGAGTAATATTCGTCGACATCGCATTCGGCTGGCGCGTGGTTCGAGAGGCGAGAAAAACGCTCCGCCCTCGAGTTATACGGACTGCTGTGACGAGTTACCGGCACAACCCCAGGACGGGTCGCGGTTGCGTCGGAACCGACTCACAGCAGTTCGTATCAGGGTGCTTCTCGATACTGTTCCGCGTTCGCTGGTGACTCGGTGTACTCGTACTCCGTGACCTCGAGGTCGGCGCTCTCTTCGGCGTCGAACCAGATGCCGAGTCCGAGTGCGATTATCCCGAGCACCAACGCGACGAAGGAACCGATCGCTCCGGCGAAGCCGTCGTTGCCGCGCAGCGTTCGCACGATCGATCCAGCTAGTCCGGCGCTTCCACCGGCCACTCCGACCGATCCCGCGCCGTACATGACGACGGCCGGGTGGAACTCGGAGACGACGTACTTGGTTTTCAGTCGCCAGAGGAAGTTTCGAAGCAACAACAGGGAGACGAACCGGATGAACGGGACGTACCGAATGCTGCTCTCTTCGTCCCCGTAGATCGCCGTCATCGGGACGTCGGCGACGCGGCGTTCGTGGACGTTCAAGTGCGCGAGGAGGTGATTGAGGAAGCCGTACTCGTCCGTGATCCCGTCGAGGTCCAGTGATTCAACCGTCTCGCTCGAGATTGCCGTGTAGCCGTTCTGGGGGTCGCCGATGGCCCAGTAGCCGGAGGCGAACTTCGAGAGCCCGGTGAGCAGGGCGTTGCCGAAGAACCTGAACGCCGACATATCCTCGCGGTCGTCGGGATGGAGGAGCCGGTTGCCTTTCGCGTAGTCGGCGTCGCCGTCGACGACGGGGTCGATGATCCGATGGAGGATGTCGGGGTCCATCTGGCCGTCGCCGTTCATCACGGCGATGACGTCCATGCCGTCGTCCACGGCGTTTCTGTAGCCCGTCTTGACGGCGGCACCGTAGCCGCGATTTTCCTCGTGTTGGATCGGAACGACTCGCTGTCCGTCACCGCCGTCGGTAACGGCCGGCTCGAGGTCCCTGGCGGCGGTGTCGTTGAGTCTCGAGGCGACCTGCTGGATGACGCTCCAGCTATCGTCCGGCGAATCGTCGTCGATCACGTAAATTCGGTCGACGAAGTCGGGAACGGTCTCGATGACGGTCCCGACGAACGGCGCTTCGTTGTACGCCGTGACGACGACGCCGACCCGACTGCCCTTATACATCGTTCCCTCCGTGTCGGCCGTCGGTCGTCGGCTCGTCGGCCGAGGAAACGCTGGTCGTCGGTCGATCGTCAGCCCGTTCGCCCACGCCACCGTCTGCCGTGAGCGACCGTTCGTCACCTCCTTTCAGCCCGTCGCCCGCGAGTCCGGCCGCCGGCGACTGCCCGTCGACTTTCCCCGCGAGCGTGTACACACGGTGGTCGGTCTCCGCCAGATCGAGGGCGTCTCGGCCGTCGACGACCACCATCGGCTCGAGGTCGTTCCAGGAAATCGCGTCGAACTCCTCGTGGGGGGTGACGAGGACGGCGGCGTCGAACGATTCGTCCGAAAGATCCTCGATCTCGAGCGCTCGAGCGCCGTACGCTTCTGGATCGACGAGCGGATCGATTCCGGCGACGTCGGCCCCGCGTTCCGCGAGCGCGTCGATCACGCCGAGCGCCGGCGAGGCTCGCGTTTCCTCGATGCCTGGCCGGTAGGTCACGCCCAGCACGAGGACGGATGCTCCCTCGAGATCGGCGTCCTCGGCTGCGAGCACTCGCTCGAGGCGGTCGACGACGACCGTCGGCATCTCGTCGTTGAGTTCCCGGGCGGTCTGGGTCACGGCCATCGGCTCGTCGTTCTGAGCAAGCAGGAAGTGGGGGTAGTAGGGGATGCAGTGGCCGCCGACTCCAGGGCCGGGGTCGTGGAGCTGACACATCGGCAAGTCGTTCGCCGTTTGAATCGCTTCGCGAACCGAAATGCCGAGTTCGTCCGCGAGTCGGCCCAACTCGTTCGCCAGCCCGATGTTGACGTCGCGGTAGATCCCCTCGAACACTTTGACGGCTTCGGCCGTCGTCGCGTCCGAGACGGGGTGAACCTCGTTGCTCGAGAGTTCGTCGTAGACGAGGGCGGCGGCGCGGGTGCTCTCGTCGTCGATCCCGCCGACGACCTTCGGATACTCTCCGCGGATGTCCCGGAGCGCCGTCGTGGATGACGTTCGCTCGGGACAGAACGCGAGCCCGAACTCCTCACCCGACAGGCCACTCTCTTGCTCGAGGTGGGGCTGGATAACGTCCCGGCAACTCGTCGGCGGCAGCGTCGATTCGGCGACGACGAGATCATCCGGCTCGAGGCCGGCGGCGATGTCGTCGACGACCGACTCGACCGTCGTCAGATCCGGTTGCTGGTCGTCGTCCAGCAGCGTCGGGACGATGATGACGTGAATTCGGGCCGTCGAGGCTGCCCGCTGGCCGTCCGTCGTCGCCTCGAGTCGACCGGCGTCGACCTGGTCGGCGATCAGCGCCTCGAGACCCGGTTCGCCGACGATGTGGCTCTCGCCGTCCGCGATCTGCTCGACGACGGCCGGGTCGATGTCGACCCCGGTGACGTTCCCGAACCGTTCGGCGTAGACGCCAGCGAGCGGGAGCCCCATCTTTCCGAGGCCGTAGACGGCGATCGGAATCTCGCCACCCGTGAGCAATTCGCGCTGTCGGTCGCTCGGACACGAGGCTCGATAGAGACCGACTGCCGAGTCGTTACCTTCCGCGGTACGTCCAGCCGTTCCGTCTGTTTCGCGGTCAGCGTTTTTGGGGCTCATCGCGCTTGCACCTCCCGTTTGGGGGTTTCTTCGTCGACGAGCGCGGAGATCGTCTGGACCGTCTCGAGGGCGGCGATCCCGTCTTCGGCCGTCACGACGGGCTCCGAATCGGTTCTGACGGCTTCGAGAAAGGCCTCGAGTTCGTGACGAAGCGGTTCGCCGTTGTCGACTCGCGGGCGTTCGATGACGCTCTCGTGACGGTACCGTCGTTTCCCGTCGTCGACGACGTACTCGGGGTAGGAGTTTCGGTGAATCAAGACGGACTGTTGGAGATAATCGACCTCGAGAAGGCACTCGCGGGCGGTCACGGTGAGTCTGCGGACTTTTTTCTGCGTAACGCGACTGGCGGTCAGCGAGGCCACCACGTCGTCGTACTGCAACGTCGCGGTCGTGTACTGGCCGTCGTCGGTGCCCATTGCGGTCATCGCGTCCGGCTGCCCGCCCAGGATGGCCCTGACGATGTCGATATCGTGGACCATCAGGTCCGAGACGACGTTCCCGAGCGACGTTCGCTCGAGGGGCGGACCGAGCCGTTCGGCCTCGAGGCTGATGACCTCGAGGTCGTCGATGAGTTCCGTCACCGTCTGGACGGCCGGATTGAATCGTTCGATGTGGCCGACTTGCAAGACGAGTCCAGCGTCGGCCGCTTGTTCGGCCAGCGCTCTTCCTTCCTCGACGGTCTCGGCGATCGGTTTTTCGACTAACACGTGGACGCCCGCGTCGAGACACTTCGAGACGACGTCGTAGTGGACGCTCGTGGGCACGGCGACCGTGACGACGTCGCAGCGCTCGAGGACGGTATCGAACGCGACGGCGTCGGTGTCGTACTCGCGGGCGACCCGCTGGGCGACCTCGTCGTCGTCGTCGCTGACGCACGCGAGGTCGACCGATCGCAGTTCACCGTAGACGCGCGCGTGGTTTTCGCCCATCGACCCGACGCCGATGACGCCGGCGCTGATCGGTCGTGCGGAGGGTGTTCGGTTCATGAGTGGAAGTGGTCGTGAATCACGTCGACGACGGTTCGTCGATCGGCCGCCGTAAGATCGGGGTGGACGGGTAGCGAGAGGACGGTTTCGCTCGCTCGCTCCGTCCGCGGAAGCGCCGCTGCGGCCGTACTCACCGTCTCGTAGGCGGGCTGTCGGTGAATCGGTGTTCCGTAGTAGACGCCGGTGTCGACGCCGTGATCCGCGAGCGTCGCAGCGAGGGCGTCTCGCTCGTCCGTCGAAATCGTGTACTGGTGGTAGACGTGACGGTAGCCCGCCGGCTCCGTCGGCGTCTCGAGTGGTAACGATGCCAACTCGTCGTCGTAATAGGCGGCGTGTTCTCTGCGGGTGCGGTTGAACTCGGGGAGTCGCTCGAGTTGGGCGCGACCGATCGCGCCGGCCACGCTCGTCAGTCGGTAGTTGTGGCCGAGACGGACGTGGTCGTAGTTGCCGTCGGAGCCGACGTCTCGCCCGTGGTTGACGAAACTCGCGGCGCGCTCGGCGACATCGGCTCGATCGGTAGTGATCACGCCGCCTTCGCCGGTCGTCATGTTCTTCGTCGGATAGAACGAGAAACACGCCGCGTCGCCGAACCCGCCGACGTGCTCGCCGTCGATCGCCGCCCCGTGGGCCTGACAGGCGTCTTCGACGACGAACAGATCGTGTTCGTCCGCGATCGCACAGAGGTCGTCCATCGGGGCGGCCAGCCCGTAGAGGTGGACCGGCATGATCCCGACGACGTCGTCTCGTTCCTCGAGCACTCGCTCGACGGTATCTGGGTCGAGAGTGTACGTCTTGGGGTCGATATCGGCGAAGATCGGCGTTCCACCGGCGAGTCTGATCGCGTTCGCACTCGCCACGAACGAGAACGACGACGTGATGACGCCGTCACCCTCTTCGAGCCCGAGCGCCTCGAGCGCCGCGTGGAGTGCCGTCGTCCCGTTCGAGGTGGCGACGGCCCGATCCGTGCCACAGTAGTCGGCGAACTCGTCTTCGAAAGCTCTGACTTCGGGGCCGTCGGCGAGCATCCCGCTCTCGAGGACGGACTCGACTCGCTCGAGGGCATCTGGACCCAGGGCGGGAGCCGCGATCGAAACGGATTCCGTCGACTCGTCGGCCGACGAATCTGCGTTGCTCGTTGAACTCTCGGCACCGTCGGACTCCGCGACGCCGCCGTCCGCTCGAGCGTTCGATCGCGTCCCGCCCATCTGCGCCGTTCGCTCGGGGTAATCTCCCCCTGAGCCGGGGTTCGTCCCGGTCATACGAGCTGGTTCGCCCCCTCGAGTGGCTTCGGTAGTTGACGTTCTTTCGCGGGCGTTCCGACGGCGAGCGTGTTCGGTGGAACGTCTTCCGTAACGACGGAGCCGGCGGCGACGAACGCGTTTTCACCGATCGTGACACCGGGCAACAGCGTCGCGTTCGCGCCGATCGAGGCACCGTCTTCGATCGTCGGCCCCTCGAGGCCGTTGTCCGTTCTGATCGGGTACTCGTCGTTGGTCAAGGCGGCGCTCGGGCCGATGAAGACGTTGTCGCCGATCGTCGTCTCGGTCGGAATGTAGACGTTCGTTTGCAAACTGACGTGGGAGCCGATCGTCGTTTGGCCGTCGATAACCGTCTTGGTCCCCACGAGCACGTCGTCGCCGATCGTCGTCGCTTCTCTGACCAAAATGTCGTGTCCCGTCGTAAACTCGTCGCCGATGGTGACGTCGCCATAGAGGATCGAGCCGGCTCTGATGGTCGCGTCGTCGCCGACTCGCGTCGGTTCCTCGAACCCACCGTGACCGAGCGTCGTCTCGTCGTCGACCGTACAGTTCTCGCCACAGACGAACCGACTCACTGGCGTTCACCTCCGCCGTTGTTCGTCGAACCCGTCGCATCCTGTCGACTTGCTACGCATCGTAGATATCTCATTGATTCACCGATACCCGCGTGGGCAATCGTCCAGATACAGCCGGGAATACGGCTTTGTTATCCCCGGCCTGCGACGGCTGTAACCACCTACTATACCGTTCTCACGCCGCAGTGTCTGTAACCCCCCTCGAGACAGCCCAAAATCGCCGCGTTCGGCCACTCGAGTTGGATACTCGAAAAGAAATATTGGATTATTCGTCAATCACGAGTCCCGACTGGTACATCTCCCTTTCGTCCGGGTAGACGAGAGATAGTAAAGTGCCATAGTCTGGCATTCGGTGTCGTGAGGTATCCAAACAGCCCCGGGGTACGGGAATGGGTGTCATTTGGGAACCGCGAGGACGCTCATGTCTGAACACGAATTGTCACAAGCGCAGTTGTTCGACGTCTTTAGCAACGCCCGGCGACGCCGAACCGTCCAGTATCTCAAGCAACAGGGTCGACGATGCGATCTCGCACCGCTCGTCGAGCAGGTCGCCGCCTGGGAGAACGATGTCGACCCGAGCGAGGTCACGCGCACCCAGCGCCGACGTGTGTACATCTCGCTCTATCAAACCCACCTTCCGATGCTCGAGGAACACGGGATCGTCGACTGGAATCCCGACGAGCACATCATCAGGCTCCTCCCGGGCGACGAGGTCTTCGATCCGTATCTCGATCACCGCCTCGAGAGTCAGCGCCCGTGGCATCGCTTCTACGCGGTCGTCACGTCACTCGGCGTGATCGCGTTCGCGCTCACCGTCTTCTCGGTCGGGCCACTCACGGTGACGGCCGCGCCGCTCGTCGCATTAGTCCTCTGCGTGCTCGTCCTCGCCGTCTCGGTCGTCCAGCACCTTTCCCGGCGACCCAAACTCGACCCACCACTGGCGCTGTAACTCCGAGCGGACCGACGACCCGTCCGACTGCCCTCGAAATACCGCGCTCCATTCTCCGTTCACAGCCGTCGTTGCGACGACTTTCCGTCCGAGTTACTCCGCCAGATTCGACTTCGGTTCGGCTTTGGTTCGACGTTGGTTCGACTTCGATTCCAGTCCGGCAGATCCGACTCCGGCGGTTCTTCGCGCCCCCGCGTCAACCGCCACCAGTTTCGTCGAGAGTCACGTGAACGCAGCGACCAGCCTTCGATTCCGAGTGGCCCGAGCGTCCGACAGTCGCCGCCGCTAGCAAGTTGCCGCCGCTAACGAGTCGCCGTCGCTAGCGTGGCGTCGAAATTGCACGGACGGACGAACGCGAAGCGAGAAGACGAAGGCCGCGTCGGTATCCGCGAGTCGCGAGCGCCCCTCGAGCGATCACTCGAGCGTGACCCAGAAGTACGTGTCCTCGTCGGCGTTCTCGTTCGTCGGCTCGTCGGGCACCTCGTCGCTGTACAACAGGACGCTCATACGGACCGTCTCACCTTCGTCCGCGGTCGGCGTCACGGTGAGTTCGTCCGTCCCGGTCGTTCCGTCGTCGAGGGTCGTCTCGAGTTCCTCGAGGTCGGTTCGCTCTTCGACGCTGTCGTCTTCGAGGACTTGCTCTTGGATCACGACCGAGTAGTCGGTCTCTTCGCCTTCCTGGTTGTCGATCGAGACGGTCGCCGTCACCGAGTCGCCCGCCTCGATCTCGTCGTCGATCTCGCCTGCGACGAGGTCGCCGTCGTCGTCCTCGCCGTAGAGGGCTAACTCGGTGAACCCGCCCGTCGATAACGGGGCGAGGAAGGCAACGAGGAGGGCTCCCACCGCCAGCCCGACTGCGAGGACGAGCACGATCGACGACGCCGTCGCGACGGCGCTCTCGTCTCGTCGAAGCTGTGAAAGCGACTCGAGTGGCGAGCCGATAAATCGCTCCGGCTTCGGCGTTCGCAGTCGGCGGACGACGCCCAGTTGCGCCAGCACGACCGTGATGATCACGAGACTCGCGGCGATCGGTTCGGTCGTGAGTCCCCACTGCGTAAACGGTAATGCGATGCCGACGAGCGGAACGATCGCGAGCGAGATCGCGAACGACAGCCCGAGTCGCTCGAGCCAATCGATCCCGCGGACGTAGCCCGACGGTCGGTGGGGGGCGGCTGGGTCGCCGCCCGCCGTCCTCGGCTGTCTCGACGTTCGTTCGGCAGCCGGAAAGAGCACGGAGACCAGCGCGTATCCCGGTAGGAACAAGGCGAGTGGGAAGGTCGCGAGTAGCCTGAGAACGCTCCCTTCGGCGTAGGAGGTGACGACTACGTACGCTATTACGGCGACGATCGAGACCGCCGCCAGGTCGATCGGGTACTGTCGGACTGCGCTGAACCGCGTCGGCGTCGTGGTTTCGTGACTCATCGCTTGACTCGGTAGTGATACTGGTCAGTTCGCAGCTTCGTCGGTGACAGGACGCCTCTCATTCTCGAATCGTTGGCTCAATGCACGCTCTCGGGTTTTGTTATGCCCGTATTACCGCGGATCCGTCTCTCGGTCGCCACGTTCCGCGGCAGCGAGGCTGTTCCGGCATCCCTCGAGTGACTTAGAAGTCGAGATACTGTTCTTCCCATTCACGACGCTCGTCGATTCGTTCACGACCACTGTCAGTGATCGCATAATAGTTCGTTCGTCGATCGAGTTGGCCCTTTTCGACCAGCTCTTTGTTGACGAGCGTATCCAGATTCGGGTACAACCTTCCGTGATTTATTTCCGAGCTATAGTACTTTTCGACCTCGTCTTTGACTGTCTGCCCTGACGGTTGATCAGCACCTGCGATTACGTAGAGGAGGTCTCGTTGGAAGCCGGTCAGATCGTGCATTGCTCAATCACAAAGACCATTCCCCTGAGTAGATATTTGTTATCCGTATCATACAGCAGCGTTAGAACTCCTTTCAAAAGATGTTTCACGAATTAAAGTGGGTGTTCGAGCGACTGTGTCTCGATCCAGTGGGTCCACACGGGCCTGACAGTCGACTCACCCATTACGTTCGTGTACTCCGCGTTCGCTACAGATAGAGACAGGCTACAACCGTGATACGCACTCGAGTCTCGAAATCAGTCGTCGATTTCCGACACCGAGACGTCGATCCCATCCCCACCAATCTGTACCTGAAGCGTGTCGATCGTCGCCTCGTAAGCCGTCGTGTGTGAGCCATCGTCGTCGAACCGAACGCACTCGGCCAAGAGATTGCTCTCGAGAAGGTTGTTGATTCGTCTGTACACCGTTGCTGAGGAACTGTCCGTGCGTTTGGTCAGCTCCTTCGCTGTTTTCGGCCCGTCTCGTGTCGCGACGAGGATCGTTCGCGCACACTCGTCCCCGAGGACGTCGAGCTGGGCGGACGGTTCTGGCGTCGATTCGGAAGGCGTGTTACTCGCTTGCATTGACATCGTCGAAATCACTCGGTTGCCGCAGACTGTCGCCGTCCACTCCTGTGAGCGGTGGCCTCGGCTCGGACCGACTGGAAGACTGACTGATTCTCTCGGACGTTCCAGTACGTTCCAACACGAAGATGAGTAAGCGATAGTGGTATTTTATAACGATGTACCTTATATCCCGAAACAAGATCATTCTCGACCGAAATTCTCCATTTCTAGCTGGAAATGGGTGCTTTCGGACCGTCCCAATAGAGCTAATCGACTGTTTGATCGTGAACTGCACGAAAAGACACGTGAAGTCACCCAGAGGTTCACACTGTTCGCTCCCCCAACATGTTCACTCTCTCGCGTCAGTGAACAGTAGCAAGCCTCGTCCGCAGGCGCGTCGTCGTCGACAAATCGGCGACACTCGAGGGTCGGGTGAATCACTGGTTATCTCGGGATACAGACTGGAAAACCGCTATTTCGCGACACTCACCGAGACGTTTGGAGTGAACGGTCGTCGTCCTTTATTCGCGTTTACACTCGCTGTTGGAGTGACGCCCGGGCGAAGTCGGTGACGGGACGCGACTCGTCTGGCCGTGACTCGACGGAACGACCGTCGCAGGTTACGTTCAGACGAAACTCGTCGCCGTCACTCGTCCGAGTTCACTCCCAACCATGAAAACCCCCCAACACGACTGGAAACCGATGGAATCGTCGACTGCAGGTGCACGCTGTCGAAACTGCGGAACCCACGTCACCCAACAATTTGCCCGCGTCTTCGGTGACAACGGCGATGTGGTCCACGGTTGTCCGGGTTGTACGACCTATCGAGAAATGCAATCGGGCGGCCACCTCCCGCGTGAGTAGTTTGCAGACAATCTCTCGAGTCGTTCCTGTGCTGTCCCATTCGTACTGGTTTCTCTCGTAACCCACGACGGTAGGGCTGTCTCTCACTCGTCGACGAGCTACCGCTCCCAGACAGCTACTCACCGTCCGAAGCGAGCCACCAGACGAACCGTCGATCTCCTTCGGTGTACGGGTCCAATAGCGTACACCGCACGTCGGTTACAGTCCGCTCGAATTCCAGTCCGGATGATCCCACATCGAACGAACAGCAGCGTATCCTCAGCTTACTTCGACCATCGCAGCGGTGGCTGTGACGGCTGGTGAATTCCCGAGACCTAGTCTGCAAAAGTTAAAGTTAGTGGTCTACGAACGAGCGAGGTGTATGGTAGCTGGTGGTGGACGCTTCGTCAAAAATACGCGCTCTTCTTGATCGATGTCTGTTCAGACTAACCGCAGCGAGTCACTCGCAGAAAGCGAGGTGTTCCACATCCTCGGAAACGATAGACGTCGGGCTATCGTCCAACTGCTCGCCGAAGACGGTGGACAGGTCGACGTTTCCGACGTCGCCTCCGAAATCGCTGCAACCGAGACCGACACGACGCCAGTCCCGAACAATCTCTACAAAAGCGTCTACGTCTCCTTACAACAGACTCACCTCCCCCAACTCCAAGAAGACGACGTCATCGAGTACGATTCCGAGGCGAAAACGATTCAACCGGGCACACACTTCGAGGACGTGCTACAGTACATCAACGGCCACGGTGCAAGCGGCCCGACCGTCCTCCAGTTGCACTTCGCAATCTGCGTTCTCGGACTCGCCGTCATCGCGTTCGCCGGAATCGGCGCACCGGTCGTCTCGAGTATCGATCCCGTGTTCGCGAGCGTGATCGTCCTGTTAGTCGTCGCTGCCAGCAGCCTCTACCGATTACTGGCGTAAGGACGGTAGATCGTTGTCCATCGCTCGAGTGTACTCACGACGCCTGGAGCGTCTCGTCCGGCGGCGAAAAAAGGCTGAATCGTCCGCCTCGTCGACGGTTGCTACTTAGCTCGTTGCAACGACTGCTGGCTGTGGCTCGGCATAGTCGTCGTCCGCAGGCCCGTCATCGACGGGCTCGTCTGCAGCGTCGACATCGTCTTCGACGCCGTCGTCAGCGGGGCCGTCAGCGGGCTCATCGTCGACAGCATCGTCTTCAGGGGCATCATCGACCGGGTCGTCGTCAGGCGCATCATCGACTGGATCGTCGTCAGGTGCGTCCTCGAGCATCTCGTCGGCGTCGGAGATGAAGACGAAGAGCGTCGCCTGCTCGATCACGATGTCGTAGTCGTCGTCATCGACTTCTGGTGTTGGCTCGTCGTCGGCAGCATCGTCTTCGACGCCATCATCGGCTGGTCCGTCATCGTCGTCCATCGGTGGGTCGTCCGGACCGTTATCGACTGGTGGGCCGTTCGGTCCGTCCTCACCTGGTGGACCGTCATCGTCGTCCATCGCTGGACCGTTTGGTCCATCGTTGGCTGGTTCGTCGTCATCCATCGCTGGACCGTTCGGTCCGTCGTCAGCCGGCGCGTCGTCATCGGCTGGTCCGTCGTCGCCGTCAGCTGGCGTGTCCGCTGGTGAGTCCATACCGTTCGCCACGTCGTCCTCGCCGGTCACCGGTACGATCGTCACTTCGTCGATCGTCACGGTGAGTTCGACGTCAGTGAGCGTGTAGCCGGCGTCCTCGAGTTCGTCGGTCACGGCATCTTCGGGAACGTCGTCAGCGGCGGGGTCGTCGCTGTCGATTTCGACGTCGTTAGCGTCGTCATCGACGCCATTGTAATCGTTGTCAACGTCGTTGTCGTTCACGCCGTTGTAGTCGTCAACGTCGTTGTCATCGACGCCGTTGTAGTCGTCGTCAGCCTCGTAATCGTTGTCGTCGACGTCGTTGTCGTCGATTCCGTTCACGTCGACGTCGTTGTCGTCGACATCGTTCATGTCCACGTCGTCACCGTTGGCTGGCATCTCGTGGGGCGTCTCGTCGACGTGGACGAAGACGATCAGTTCTTCGACGAGCACGTCGATCGTGTCGTCTGGTGCGTCATCGGGGTCTTCTTCGACAGCGTCGTCATCCGGGTCGTCGACCGGAGCGTCGTCGTCAGGGTCGTCTGCGTCAGGTCCGTCCGCTGCAGGAGGTTCTTCAGCAGGTCCGTCGTCGTCAGGAGCGTCATCTACCGGTTTGTCGTCGTCATCGTCTACTTTGTCGTCATCTGCCTTATCGTCGTCAGGTTTCTCCTCGGCAGGTTCGTCGTCAGGCGCATCGTCTACTTTGTCGTCATCATCTGCCTTGTCGTCATCGGGCTTCTCTTCGGCAGGCTCGTCATCCTCAGGCGCATCGTCTACTTTGTCATCGTCATCTGCCTTGTCGTCATCGGGCTTCTCTTCGGCAGGTTCGTCATCATCTGGGGCGTCATCTACCGGTTTGTCGTCATCGTCTACTTTGTCGTCATCGTCTGCCTTGTCGTCGTCAGGCTTCTCCTCAGCAGGCTTGTCGTCCTCAGGGGCGTCATCTACCGGTTTGTCGTCGTCATCTACCTTGTCATCATCTGCCCTGTCGTCGTCAGCGTCATGGTCTGGCCGGTCTTCAGCTGCGTCGTCTGGGGCCTCGTCATCAGGGACCTCGTCGTCATCTACTTCGTCATCATCGACGTCCGCTGGTCGGTCGTCATCGTCGACCGGATCGTCAACTGGTGCATCATCAGGGGCATCGTCCACAGGCGCGTCGTCATCGACCGGTGCATCGTCGTCGTTCGGATCGACGTCGTCACCGACCGAAACGACTGCCTGATCAGCGATCGGCTCGCCGTCCTCAGTGACGTACGGGCCGTCTTCCTCGCCGTCACTCTCGACGTAGTCGAACTCCTGGTTGTCGTTCGTATCGTGGTGGGCCATCGCGACGAGCGTCTCGTCTTCCTCGAGTGACTCGTCGAGGGTTACGTCGACGTCATCGTGCGTCCCCTCCTCGAGGTACTCCGAGGAGCCGATAACGCTATCGAGGACGTTTCCTGCGAGTACGCTACTGTCGTGAATCGCGACGAAGCCACCGTCTTCGAGGGCAACCTCGTCGACCACGACGGTATCGTCCTCGAGTTCTTGGTCGCTAAACGTCACGCTTGCGTCGGCATCGTCGTCGACGCCATCGTCGTCGAGAGCGTCGTCGTCAGGTGCCTCGTCGTCATCGACGTCGTCGAAGTCGTCATCGTCGGGCGCATCGGGATCGTCAACGTCGTCGGGCGGCCCGACCTCGTCGTCATCCACATCCGCGTCGTCATCCGCGTCCGGTGGTGCGTCGTCAGGTTCGTCGTCCGGTGCTGTGTCCTCGCCCGCTTCTGAGTCGTCGTACCCATCGTCTTGCTCGTCGACGGTCGCAGGTGCGGCACCTGCTACCATCGCCCCGCTCGAGCAAATCATCATCAAGACGGTGAGTACCACGAGTAGCTGATTACGTGTAGTCATGTCTGTGCCGGAAGGCATCGGCTAATGGCTGGAGGCTCGCTTAAACCGGCACAACCATTACGAGCCGAAATTGGATACTACGGGCCAGCAGACGTGGTTCCAGTTCTCGTTCGACGCTCGAAATCAACGATTGCTGATACGGTTTGCGACGACGGGCTATCGGTGCAATCGCAGGACGGCGAGCCAAATCGAAAATGAGTTACAGCCGACCGGGCGAGTTTGACAGTCGGCGACGAATCCGCTCGAGTGGGTGTCCGTTACCAGCCGACGGCCGTCCGCGGTCGAATCGTCACTCGTTCGTCGGTCGCTCGGGTGATTGTGAGGCCGTCGGCTCGTGTCCGGGCAAGCAGACGAGGTTCTCTCTGCCGAGTCGGAGCTTCGTAATCCGCCCTTCCTCCTCGAGTTCGGCGAGTAATCTGCTGACTTTGGCCTTCGACCAGTCGACGGAGTCGACGATCCGAGATTGCTTCATCCGGCCGCCGTTGTCCTGAATGAGCTGTTGAACCTGTTCTCGATCGGTGAGGAACTCTTCGGTGTGCGTACTCGAGTCGGCTGAGAACGAGTCGCGACTACCCAGTCGGTTGCGGACGACGAGAACACCACCGAGGAGTGCGAGACCGAGGATGCCAAGGAGCGCAGCGATGTGTGGGCTCCACTCGAGTTGCACTGGGTGGCCGACGCCGGCGGCCACGAACGGCGCGGACCAGATGGAAATGTCGGTGGTTACTGATTCGATGCCTGCTGTCTCAGGAGAGACGAGCGTCGTGGCGGATCCGTGGAACTGACTGGTCATGTGAGATAGACTGATCTGGCTTCACTCACGCTTCTCTATACCGTCGATACCGCTTCTCAAATCATTTTTCATCGTGTTCTTATTCGTATTATTTCATATTTCATGATGGTTGATAGCTCCTCGATAGTGCGATCGAACGCGGGAATGGCGCGTGGCACGTGAGGAGGCGAGGCGATGATCGGCTTCCGATCACGCTCGTGGCGTGGGTCAGGAACGCGAGTGTGCGACGTGTGGCCTCGAGTCGACAGCCTGTGCTGTCCCGGCGAACACACGCCAGTGCGTTGACGACGCGAGTACCATGCGAGCAGTGTCGCGGCGGAGTGGGGTAGGTTCACGCCTTGAATACCCACGGTCGGTCGCTCGAGGTGCTCGTGAATCAGCGAAAAATCACACGCCGGGGACGCCGACGGCGTCGAATCCGGTGACGCCGATAAGCGCCAGCACGTAGAGGACGATTAGGACCGACAGCCACGCGACGATCGTGATCGCGGCGGCATCGACCCACCCGCCTGGATACCGTGCGTTGACGACTGCGAGGTACGCGAGCAGTACCAGGAGCGGACCGAGTAGTGGGATCCAACCGAAGAAGAACCCAACGACGGCCCAGATAACGGCACCTAACAGGGCCGTGATGAGCGCGTACGTGTAGTCTTCGGCGTCGACCACCACCTTTGCGCCGGCGAAAATGCCAACAGCACCGATGAGCAGGCTCACGACGAAGACGATGAGGCTTTCGATCATACGTTCTCTCGAGGCCACGGATACCGTTAGTTATCTTTCACCTACACTCACGAAAAGAGCAGTGTATCGCGGCGAAACGTCGGTTTTCGCTATAATTTTTACCAGAAATCTCGTTGTCGTTTCGCCGGCCACTCGCGGTTAGGCAGACCGTTCGATAAATTCCGGGTCGCTCCCAGTCGGTGCGAGTCGCGTCTCCTCGACGAGCGAGTGAATTCCTCGCTCGAGGTCGATTCGCGATTCGAAGCCGAGCGTCTGGGCTGCCTTCGAGACGTCGGCACGGCTGTGTCTGATGTCGCCGGGACGGGGGTCGCGGTGAACGATCGACGAGGACGACCCCGTCGCGGTTCGAATGATCTCGGCGAGGTCCGTGATCGACGTTTTGGCACCCGTGCCGATGTTGTACGCCTCCCCGACGTCGTCGGTCGTCGCGGCGTACAGATTCGCGCGAACGATGTCGCTCACGTGGACGAAATCTCGCGTTTGCTCCCCGTCGCCTTCGATCGTGATCGGCTCGTCGGCTCGAGCCTGCTCGATAAACGTCGAAATAACGCCGCTGTAGGGCCCCTGCTGGCGGGGACCGTACGCGTTGAAGTATCGCAACGACACCGTCGGCAGGTCGTACAACTCGGCGTAACGTCGCGTGTACTGATCGAGCGCGAGTTTCTGGATGCCGTAGGGCGACATCGGCTCGGTCGACGACGATTCCGCCACCGGCAACTCGTCGGGATGGCCGTACACCGCAGCGCTCGAGGCGACGACGACCCGCGCGTCTTCCTGTCGCGCCTGCTCGAGGACTAAGAGACTCGCCTCGAGATTCGTCTCGTTGCTTCGGCGCGGGTCGTCGACACTCTGGGAGACGCTCACGATCGCTGCGTGATGGAAGATGATATCGACGCCGCGGGCGGCCTGCTGGAGCGCGATCGGATCACCGACGTCTCCGTCGATGACTGTCACCTCCTCGGGCACGTTCGCCGCGTCCCCCGTCGAAAAGTTATCGAGGATTCGGACGTCGTTGTGTGGCGTCAACGCTTCCACGAGGTGACTGCCGAGAAAGCCTGCCCCACCGGTCACGAGTACCGTCTGATCGCGAATCGCTGGCGAGTCCATCTACTCGCTGAAGCACCTCCCCGCCGTTTAGTATGCGACTCGTACGGACGGCGTATCCGCGTCCTACGAATCGGGAAATACGTCGTGTCTCGCCGATCCTGATGCAGATCTCGAGCAGTACGATGCTGTTTCTCGGCCGGCGTGAGGGGCACTCGAGCGTCCGTCGAGATCGAAACCGAATGCACGGAAGTGACGCCACCAAATCGGGCAACAGAAGCTATATGCGGTCCCCGTGACAACCCCCGTCAATGACCGTCGACCTCGTCGTGAGCAACTGTACCGTCGTCACGCCGGCCGGGCGAACGCCCGACGCGGGTGTCGCCGTCGAGGACGGTGAGATCGTCTCAGTCTGTCGCAGCGACCACCTCCCCGACGCCGACCGCGAACTCGACGGCGACGGGAACGTACTCGTTCCGGGTCCCATCGACTGTCACATTCACAACCGGGAACCCGGCCTCGAGTACAAGGAAGACTGGGAGTCAGCGACGCGAGCGGCCGCCGCTGGCGGCGTGACGACCGTCGTCGGCATGCCCAATACGGACCCCGTCATCGACCGACCCGAGCACCTCGAGCTCAAGTTCGACCGCGGCGAGGCCTCGGCGCACGTCGACTTTCAGAGTTACGTCGTTGTCACCTCGGGGAACCTCGACTTGATTCCCGACCTCGACGACGCCGGCGCACTCGGGTTCAAGATTTTCCTCGGATCGACCGTCGGCGACGTGCCGCCGCCGAACGACGGCGAGATTCTCGAGGCGATGAAGTCGATCCGAGAGACGGGCAAGCGACTCGGTTTCCACGAGGAAAACGGCGAGATCATCGACCACTACACGGCGCAATTCAAAGCGGCGGGAAAGAACGACCCGATTCACCACTCCCACTCCCGGCCGGTCGTCGCCGAGCGCGAGGCCGTCGAACGAATGATCACGTTCGCCGAGGAGACGGGCGTGAAGATCCACATGTACCACGTCTCCTCCGGTTCGGCGGCCGAAGCCGTCGCACGCGGCAAGGATCGCGGCGTCGACGTCACCGCCGAGACGACGCCCCACTACCTCTGGTTCACGGAGGACGTCATGCGAGAGAAGGGGAACCCGGCTCGCATTCAGCCGCCGATCCGCGACGCCGAAGAACGCGAGAAACTGTGGGACATCGGCATCGACGACGGCGTGATCGACTGCATCGCTACCGACCACGCCCCCCACACCCCCGAGGAGAAGAAAGTCGACGACCCCTTTGGCAACACGTGGGACGCGATTTCCGGTTTCGTCGGCCTCGAGACCGAGATTCCGGCCATGCTCACCTTCGTCGATCAGGGCCGACTCACGCTCGAGGAGTGGGTTCGTCGCCATGCCGCCCGACCCGCCCAGGTCTGGGGGATGTACCCACAGAAGGGCTCCTTGCAGGTCGGGACCGACGCGGACTTTACGATCGTCGACCCCGACGAGGAGTGGACGCTCGAGGACGCGTCGGCGCTTCACTCGAAAAACTGCGTGACGCCGTTCGAAGGCGAATCCTTCACCGGAAACGTGGTGTCGACCGTCGTCCGCGGCGAAGTCGTCTACGAGGACGGCTCCGTCGTCGGCGACTCCGGGCACGGAACGCGAGTCACACTCGAGTAGCGACCGTTCTCGACGCAAACTGTCGTTTACCGCGAGGATTATCAGAACCTGAAATCAGCAATCGGTTTATAAGAAATATCCACCCCTCCGCCACGGATGAGGACCTCCCGCAATGTCAGATTCCGACTCCGATGCGGACGACGCCGACGCCCAGCAGGCGAAACGACTCCGATCAGTCTACCTCTCGGTAACGGACGGCGATACGGACCCAGTCGTCGAACCCCAGCACGAAGACTCGAAAAACCGAGAAATCAGCGAAGATCGCGCGAACGAAGCCGTCGGTCCCGCGGAGTTACACGGACTCGACGATGCGATCGACGACCCGGAACCAGCGGACTAACGGTCACTTGCCACTCCGTTTTCACTGCGTCTCTCGAG